>JAPULM010000267.1 GCA_027294925.1 bacterium | reverse complement strand
GAGCTGCTCGGTGACGGACGCGGCTGCCTGGTACCGTTCGGCGGTTCAGAAGACATGAGTCAGGCGATTTGTCGGCTCCTCTCAAATGAGGCAGAGCGGGAGGCCATGCGTACCTCAGCCTACCAGTTCAGCCGCCCGATGATTTGGAAGGAAGTCGCCCGCAGCTACCTAGAACTTGTGGACGAGATCGCTGCAACCGGCAGGGGCCGGAAGAGAGGCATCGTCGAAATCATTCAAGGGAAGGCTCCCGAGCAGAAGCTGCTTGACGAAGTCCCGGAACTCAGCTTGGAGCATCTGCGAGTGCTCACGGACGATACCGGCATCCTTCAGCACGCCACCTACGACATTCCCAACCGGAGTGAAGGGTATTGCACCGATGACAACGCCCGGGCGCTGATGGTGACCTGTGACTACTATTGGTTGAGAAGGGACGAATCCGTCATTCCCCTGATCAAGAGATATTTGGCGTTTGTACTGGATGCGTTTAATGCGTCCACCGGGTTTTTCCGCAATTACATGTCATACGACCGCAGTTGGCTGGATGAGAAAGGCGGTGACGACTGCCACGGCCGGGCTCTGTGGAGCCTCGGCATCACGGTACGTTACGCCCCCACTGAACTGGTTCGGTCGATGGCGCTTGAACTTCTGGAACGGTCGCTCCCTGCCACCGAGGCCATGACGTACCCCCGTGGTTGGGCGTTCAGCATCATTGGCACCTATCACTGCCTCCGACACAATCCGGATCATCAGCCGGCTCGCCGTGTGCTGGAAGTATTGTCTGGTGAATTGCTGCACCAATTCGAGGCAAATACGTCAAACGGCTGGCTCTGGCCGGAGGACACCGTTACCTATTCCAACGCAAAGCTTGCCCACGCGCTGATGCTTGCCGGTGTGATACTGGGCAATCAGTCGATGTACGAAAAGGGCATCGCTGCGCTCAACTGGTTACTGCGTCTTCAGACAGCTTCTGACGGACACCTTTCGCTTATCGGCAACGACGGATGGCTAAAGCGGGGCGGCAAGAAAGCCCAATTCGACCAACAGCCGGTGGATGTCATGGGCTTAGTCCGGGCGTGTGCGGCGGCATACCTGCTGAGCAGCGAGGAAGAATGGTTGCGTGAAGCAGAGCGTTGTTTTGCCTGGTTCCTGGGCAGGAATGACATTGGGGAAAAGGTCTGCGACCTAAGAACGGGCGGTTGCTTCGACGGCCTTCGTGCGCACGGTGTCAATCGTAATCAGGGAGCGGAATCTACCCTTTCCTACTTGTGGTCGGCCCTTGCCATGTACGAAATTGCCAGAGAGGGTGGGCTGCTGCCTGCGGCTCCAAAAAGTGACGCGGTGAGTTCCTTCAGCCAGGCGCGGGCACGCTTACAGCGGCTTCCGGATCCGCAAGAATGAGGCAAAGCGTGGAATGCCGGATTTCGTGAAGCCCTGATGCTTGAAGGTAATGGTACTGCCAATTGGTGGCGGATTGTCCCGCTCGGCATCGGAAAAGCCTGTGCCAATGGCAAACTGCGCGCCATTTGGGAGTTCGACCAACAGTGCGCCCAGGCGGCCGGCATGCTTGCCTGACCCCGGCAGATGCTGAATGACCATCGCTTCAGCATCTTGAAAGGTTTTGACTTTTAAGAGATCGTAAGAGCGCCCCGCCGTATAGGGAGACTGCGGTTTACGTAGGATCAATCCCTCTCCGCCTAAAGCTTCGATCTCCGCCAGCTTGTTTTGCAAATGCGCTTCGTCCTTACAGATTTCATGTTCAATGATGCTGACCTGCGGGTTGGCATGCTGCCGAAACCACCGGCGCGCAAAATCGAGCCGGCTTTCAAACCCGCCATCGACCCGCGGCGCATCGAAAATCATATAGCGAACCGTTTTCCACCTCATGTCGGGCGTCTTGCGACGCACGATACTGGTGAGTTCCGAAAATTTCTGTCTCCCGATCCACAGTTCCCCATCAAGCGCTGTGGGAGGGAAATTCTGCGTAAACCATCGCGGTACCGCAATCGCATTTCCCGATCGGAACATGAGCCGGCTGCCGGTCCAATAGCCTCGAACGCCATCCAGCTTTTCACTCATCCACCAGCCACGAATATCGAGACGTGGCGCCCATGACCGCGCCAGCATGACCGCGGTCCGGACCTCAGCGCGGGATGGCGCTGGGGACAGAGGAGAGGCGGCGAGGGTGGAACAGATCAGGAAGGTCAGGAAGCAGATAAACACAAGCAAGCCGCGCAGCGCTATCTTGTGCGCTATACCTCGAGAGTGCTTGGACCGTGCGGCTACAGAGCGCAGATCGAGCCATCTGAATTTTGCTTGCATAAACCCTCCTGTGCTACGATACCGCTAACGGGTCTGGCAGGGGGTAGGGCATCAGTTTCGCTTCTCCACTATTCCGCCTCGGCCTCGCTTTGCACGTCCCGGCATTGGCGAGCATAACACGTATGTGCTGGGCGATACACTGGGCCTTTCGGCAGACGAGATCGAGCCTCTGGAAGCGCATGAGGTGGTGTACTGAGTGGGCCATGACATTATGTATTGCGTCGAACCCCTGCTGCTCCGCTCCGGGGTGGGCTTCGTTCGGCAAATGCAGAGCCCATTTGAAAAAGGGCGGTCCGATGATCTGATTGATCACCATGACGCTGATGACCACAGTGGCAGATTCGTTACCCCCGCAGCGGCAATTCGACCCCGAAAACTTCTGCTCAAATTTAGCGACGCTGTTTCCGTAGACTCAGCACCATCGGTATCGCCGCCAGGAAAAAACACAGGCAGATAAACATAAAACTCTCACTAAAGCCAACGGCAATCGCTTCGATATCGATCTGACGTTGAATGGTACGCAGTGCCGTTCGATCGGCAGCGGCACCTAGCATTCCCGATTGCTTGAGCACCTGTTTTAGTTCACGAAACGTTGTCGCGTGGGCCGATGACGAATCATCATACCTACTATAGAGGGCCAGTTGGTGCGATACCCGACGCCGTTCAAACACCACGCTGGTCACCGTAACGCCGAGCCCGGCGCCAATATTACGAATGACGCCCAGCAGGCCCTGTCCCATGCGAATATGGGTATTGCCAAGAACCCGCACGTTTAAAGCGGACAACGGGTTGTTAATGGCAAAAATGCAAATCCGGTAAAAGATAATATAGACAATCAGCGCACCGACCGATGTCAACGGCGTAATGCCTGAGAAGGCATAGAATACCCCGGTCAGGGTCACCAACGCCCCGAGCACCACGAGAGCCGGATGAATGATATCGCTTAGACGGCCACTGAGTAAACCACTGAAGCCGGACACAATGATGGCCGGCACAATGATCGTACCCGCTTGCAGGGGGGTAAATCCCATCGCTTGCTGTAAAAAGATAGGCACCATAAATTGGGCGCCGAATAATCCCATATTATTAAAAAACGCCGTGCTACAGACCAGACAAAAGGCCGGAATACGAAATAAACGCAGGTTGACGGCCGGGAAATGGGCCAATAACTCGCGTGCGACAAATAGTCCACCGCCAAGCAAGGCGCTAAGCGTGAGGAAAAATAGCGTCGAAGCTGTTGTCTCGCTATCACGTCCAAAACTCAAGGCAAGCAACAACGGCACCAGAAAACACGCCAATAACATCAAGCCGGGAAAATCTACCAGCTCACCCCGATATTCGCGCTGCTGGGGCAGTACCAGCAGACCAAGCACAGCGGCGAGAATGCCAGGCGGTATACCCAGGAAAAAAATCAGACGCCAGGAAACATGCTCAATAAAATAGCCGCCAAGGCTAAACGACACGACATGTCCCAGGGAGGAGCCTACCGCCCGCATGCCCAACGCCAGGCCTCGCTGGTGAGCCGGAAACGCCTGCACCAACAACACGACGGTTAAACCTTCCATCGGCCCGATGACCAATCCTTGCATCAGACGGAAGGCAACCAGCATGGGCAGATTGACCGCCAAGCCGCATCCGATGGAGGCTCCCACAAAGCCAATGAGGCAGGCGACAAAGAGGTTGCGGTTTCCCACGAAACCGCCCAGCCAGCCGAGAATCGGGATAATCAGCGTGCGGGTAATCAAAAACCCGGTGGTGATCCATTGCGCCGCCGCCAGATTGGCACCAAAGGCGGCCATCAAACGCGGGATAGCTAAATTGACGCTGTTACCGGCAAACGTTTGGGTGGCGGCAGCCAGCACCACAATACCCGCCACCAGCCACTTATAGCGCGGCGCCTGCATATCGATGGGCAAAATCGTCACGCCTTGAAAAGATGTCGTCGGTGCGGTCATGCGTCAGGTCTTTCTAGCGTATGGGTCTGTCGGCATGCCACGACATGGATGTCAACCATCGTGTTCCAGATGCACGATGGTTTGCGCCAGCTGCCGTATATCGATGTGTGTCATACTCACCTGACCTTGCCGGACCACCGTACTATCGGCATGATCGCGCGGGTCAGGCTGGGATAGCTCAACCGCATGACGAAATTGCTCCCCATCCAGCTTGAAGCATGAACCATACATGGTATGATCAAGCACCGTCGGCACAATTCGCCAATCCGCCGCCGCGTTAGAAGGTAGATTCACATTCCAGGTCACCGGATGGTGG
Organism: bacterium; assembly: GCA_027294925.1. The sequence goes on along the minus strand of JAPULM010000267.1, from coordinate 3,170 downwards.
AGGAAATCAGAACGCGCCAGCAGGATCTGAAAGACTCGCGCAAGCAACATCTCCGTCTGCTGCCGCAAGCGCGTCTCCTCGCCGTCCGACATGCGTTTATATTGCAGCCATTCTTGAAACACGGTGCGTTCCAAACTCTGCGACAACGCCACGGCGGGAATACCGGCGATATTGGCTTCTAAACAAGCCCCAATGGTGCCGGAGGCAAAGAAAAACCCCAAGCCGGCATTGACGCCCATATTGATGCCGGACACGACTAAGTCCGGCCGCTGTTCGCACAGATGGTGGATCCCCAGATTCACACAATCGGCTGGGGTGCCGTTGACGCCGTGCGCCACGTCGTTTTGCAATTGCACTCGGCTGGGGATCAGAGGCTGAAAGCGCGACATCGACTTACCCGTCCAGCTCTGCTCCTCGTTCGGCACCACAATGGTCACCTCGCCAAGCGTTTTTATGATATCGATGGCAAAACGAAACAACGGTGACGTGTGACTATCATCATTGGTCAACAGAATGTGCATATAGAATTCTCCAAAACTCTATGAAACAGTATACGCCACTAATCTCTTAATTATGTTCTGATTTTATGCTTCACCAGGGTCTGAGTAGTTGCATATTGTTTCTCGCTTGTGTTACCTATTTGTTACCTATAATAAGGACGTCCTCATGCCTAAAGCCACGTTTACGGCTCGATGGGTTGCCGGTATCCAGGCACCTGAACGCGGACAATTGGATTACTTTGACAATAAATCACCAAATCTCGGGTTACGCGTCTCATATGGCGGTAAAAAGTCGTGGTTCGTCATGTATAGGTATCAAGGTCGCCTACGACGTCTCACACTGGGAATTTATCCACATCTCAGACTTGCGGATGCTCGAAGCAAGGGCACTACAATTCGGCATGCAGTTGCACAGGGCGAAGACCCGGCCACGGAAAAGCAAACCTTACATAAAGCTCCTACTGTAGCAGAAGTTGTCGAGCAATTCATGACTTTGTATTCCAAACCCCATAAAAAGTCCTGGCGAGAAGATCATGCCACCTTTCAGAAGGAAATCCTTCCAGTATGGGGATCCCGTAAATTTGCGGACATAATGCGGCGCGATGTAATAATGCTTCTCGACAAGTTGATTGAGCGTGGTGTACCGGCGCAGGCCAACCGTCTAAAGGGACTTGTCTCTAAGTTATATAACTGAGGCTTAGACCGCCACCTGGTGGATTCAAATCCGTGTTGGCGAGTAACTGCTCCTGCCCCAGGTCGTCAGAGAGATCGCGTTTTATCTGAACAGGAAATGCGTATCGTATGGGAGGCTTGTAGCGAGATGGATATTCAGTACCGCTCTCTGTTTCGCCTCCAAATTCTAACAGCGCAGCGGATGGGTGAACTCCGTACTATGAGATGGCAGGACCTCGACCTGGAAGCTGGCTGGTGGACCATTCCGGGTGATATGGTCAAGAATTCGCTTTCGCACCGTGTGCCCTTGACGCCTCAGGTGAAAGAAATCCTTGATGTCATATTGGCGTTTAAGGACAACTCCTCGTGGGTTTTTCCAAGCCCTCGTCGACCAGGTAAAACACTTTCTCGATTCGCCATGCAGAGCGCGGTGGTTAGGCTCAGAAACCAAACTGACCTAGACTTCGTTATTCACGATCTCCGTCGTACCGCTGCTTCACACATGACAGGCATGGGTTCCACGCCTGGTAGTCGGTAAAATATTGAACCACGTGGAGCCAGGCGTGACGAAAGTCTACGACCGGCACAGCTACGATGCCGAAAAGCGCGACGCTCTTGAGAGGTGGGGGCGGAAAGTTATGGCGATTGTAGGTAAAGCTGAGCCAGCAAAGCTCATCCAATTACGATAGGAACTCGGTATATCGGTAAAAGCGAGCAGTGGAGGGGCACCACCATGACGAAGGAATTTTACTTCCGCTACCTCAATCTTCCTGTAGACATAGACGCGCTTCCAGAACTGCTTTATCACAATATGCGTAGCTTTATCAGTAGCGCAACATGTCCTGAGGGCGATCCGCATGACATCCCTGATATTCTCGGTTTGCCTATACTGGAGCATTGGCTGCCACAGACTGAGATTTTCCAAACCATTAGGTGCTCACCCGCTAATACTTTGAAATAGCGTAAAGCTAATGTTCTGAGTCGGTTAAGGTCAGTAATAAATCCCAATATGACAGCTGGATATGACACTCCTGTCACTGTTTTTCAAAGAGTTATGAACGCCGACATTCGAGCTGATTCATAATCAAGGTACGAGCGGATGAGCACCTGTGATCTGGTTGTTGTTGAATTGGTGCCGGTGGTTGCTCATCGCCGTGAAATAGCCTCAATGCCCATTCTACGACAACCTCACAGGTGCATAATCCCAAGTCTTCTCCGAGTTCCCACAAGCGCAACAAAACAGCTTGGCAGGTTCTACACAACGGCGATCGACTTGAACGGGATTCGCAGAAATGACAGAACCAACCACGGCGCTCATATGCAGCGTGCCATGCTTCTCGTGAGGTATAGTCGAGGCGACGAGTACTACAGGTTTCAGTTTTCTCCGACACCATGAGGTGGTTCTCCAAACTACCTGTCCTGTTCATAGTATATGGTCTAGGCTCAAGAGTTGTGCTGCTGACCGTGAGCAAGATTATTGACCTGAAGGGCTGATGAGCAAAAACTAGGCCAGTAGTGGTAGAGCTTGTTGAAGCACCTGAGTTCAAGGCGACAGAGCATTTGTATGAAATGACTTAGGACAGAAATGACCCAGGTTGTGGCTCGATTGCCATGGCAACCCGGACGCATTGCTCATTTGTGCCAACGTTTCTGAAAGGTCAATGGCACAACGGTATGATGCCAGTTACATGTGTACTCGCAGTGAGCATACGCAATTGTTTAGCTTGTTAGTGCTGTAGCTGTGATGGATAGAGATGTTCAGGTTCTACTTTATCGCCTCTATTAGGACAAATTCACTGTACCAAGCGTAAATCTTTGCCTGGCTAGCCTTGTCCTAATCGTTGTGTTCTGGCGATCTGGTAGGAACGAATGTCCTGCGCTAGTGCATGATTGGCTGGTAAGCGCAGGTGGGTTAACGAAACAATAAGGGCAGTTTTCTCGTCCCCAGTCCCTTTGAGCGCACACAAAATTCCCCCTTCATCTCCTGAGTCAAATACA
>JAPULM010000266.1 GCA_027294925.1 bacterium | reverse complement strand
CCAGTGGCAAGGTGCAGAAATTTAATCTGCGCAAGATTGCTATGCAAGAACTCCATTTGTCTGATAACGAGAACGATACATAAAGGCGTTGTCATCTTGCCGCAGGCGGCGTTCAGAAAGAAAAACGCCTTGGGGACAGATTTCAAATCTGTCCCCATCCAGACGCAAGGATGCCATGACAGTTTACACGGCGGTGCTTAATTTGATCGGCCTGTTAGCGTTTTTTCTATCGTCTCAAGCTTTGTCGTGAGCGTCTTTATTTGCTCATGAGCAGTATCTCGAGCGTTGATGGCCTGGGCCAATCCCTGTTGCAGAGTCTCTACCTGAAGCTTGAGTTGAATGACCTGTTGGTTCGCCTCATCGCTAGCCTTTTGGGCCCTTGTCAACTCTTGACGAGTGGCTGCAAATGCCTGCTGCACTTGCGCTAATTGACTGTTGGCGCGTTTTTCACGCGAGCGTACCGCTGTATACTGCTCGGTGATCTGCTTGAGTTTTCCCTGTAAGGCGCTGCGATCTTGCGTCAGGGTTGCAAGACGAGTTTGCATGCCTGGGATAAGCGCTGCTTTGGCCTGCAGTTGTTCGACTTCTTGGCCGCTGGCAGCCAGCTGCTTTTGCAATTGCTGCGTCTGTGTCGAAAGCGCGCCGGCTTGTTCGGTTGCCGTCGTTTTTGCCGCGACGGCCGCTGCGAGCTGCCCTCGCGCGTTGCGATGTTCTGTGTCCAGCATGCTCACACGCTGTTCCAAATCCTGACGGTTTTGCTGCAGCTGTTGAATCTGAGCCGTCAAGTCGGTGCGACGCTGCTGAGCCTGGGCTGAAACCTGCTCCAGCTCTTTTGTCGTCTGTTGTAACGTATTATCGAGGCGGCTGGCCTGTTTGGTTAGGTCCGCGACCCGGCCTGTGAGATGCACCATCCGCTTCTTGTCTTTAGCCTGTGAGGCGATTAAAATGTCGCGTTCGGTTTGCAGTTGCTGAATGGATTGCTGCCGTTTGGCCAGTTGCTCTTGCATCTGTGTGCGTTCTTGCTGCAGCGTGGTTTGATTTTCTTCGAGCCCTTTGACCTGTTCGGTCAGTTTTTTACGCTGCTGCTCAACCTGTTGCAGTTTTTCCGTCTGTTGGGAATGGGCTGTTTCGAGCCCCGACAACTTACTTTGCACTGCCTCCAGGTTAGTACGGGCCTGTGCGAGCTCCGTCTCTTTCTCCTGTAGTTTTTCCTTTAATTCGCCCGTGCAACCGATTGCAAACACAGATAACATAGGCAATACGAGCAAGAGCCTGTGCCAACCGTTCTGAGGTAGCAAGCCAAACTGTTTCATCAAAACCTCCTTAAATGGGATTAGTAGGATAGGCTCTACCATAAACTTTCCTCAGTCCTCTGTCTAGGGGACATCGGTATCATCTACTGACCTACCGCTCGAGCCGACATATGGTGTTGGTTGCAGTGCTGCTATTTCGCCACGGGCGCTCATGAGGGCGTCTGCTAGGCCGGACAGAAATCCCTCAGTGCTGGCAAAGGCCGGATTGTCTTTGACATCAACGGACGTCTCCCAGCCAAACTAGCGGACGGTACGCAATACTAGTGCCAGGCCCGGCCATCTCGTTGTATCAAGTCATCCGCTGCAGATGGCCCCCATGCCTGGCGAGCGACATAGTTGGGGAAATTCCGTGCCGGCACATTGTGCCAGATATCCAGGATCGGAGCCACAATTTGCCATGAGATATCGACAAAATCATGACGTTGAAACAGGGTGGAATCACCTATCATGGCGTCATACAAAAGCGTTTCATAACCGGTGCTGGGTTCTGCGCCGAAGAAGTCGTCATAATTGAAATCCATGCTGACGGTTTGCATCCGCACGGCTGGGCCGGGCGCCTTGGCCTCAAACTGCCAAGAGATACCCTCATGGGGTTGAATATGCAAGATAAGCCGGTTGGGTTGAAAGTGACCCACCGCAGATTTACGAAATAGCATGTGCGGCGCTTGGCGGAACTGGATCACAATCTCGGTTAGTCGCTCGGGCAGTGCCTTACCCGAACGCAGGTAGAACGGCACGCCTGCCCAACGCCAGTTATCAATGAGGAGTTTTACCGCCGCATAAGTTTCCGTACTTGAATTTGGCGCCACATCGGGCTCATCGCGGTAGGCCGACAGGCGTTGCCCGTTCGCCTGCCCTGCCCCATATTGCCCCCGCACGGCTTGCGTCAAGACCTCCTCATGGCTCATCGGCTGCATAGCGCGCAACACCTTGGCTTTCTCATCGCGGACGGCGTCGGAGGCAAACGAGTAAGGCGGTTCCATCGCCACCAGGGTGAGAAGCTGCATCATATGATTCTGCATCATATCACGCACCAAGCCTGCCTGGTCATAATACCCCCCGCGCGTCTCAACCCCGATGGTTTCGGCAACGGTGATCTGTACGTGATCGATATAGTGTTGATTCCAGACCGGCTCGAGCATGCCGTTGGCAAAGCGAAAAACCAGTACATTCTGCACCGTCTCTTTGCCGAGATAGTGATCGATGCGATAAATCTGCGACTCGCTAAAATGCTCCTGAATGGTCCGATTGAGGAGGCGGGCGGAATCGAGGTCATATCCAAATGGCTTTTCGATAATCAGCCGGCGCCAGACCTGCTCAGAGCCGGCGCCTTCATCGGCCAGACCTACTCGTCCCAGTTGTTGCGCCACCTCGGTGAACACCGCCGGTGGCGTGGCCAGATAGAATAAATAATTACCTTTCGTATCGTGGTCGCGGTCACACTGGGCCAGCACCTCTGCCAATTGTGTATAGGCGGCCGGGTCATCATAGTTCAGGGTAACGTAGTAAAGGCGTTTTTCCAACCCTTCCCAGGTCTCCGGTTCAACGGTTCCCACCCGGTCCGATGCCTGCAACGCAGCGCGCATGGTGGATCTGAAAGCCTCCTGTGTCGTCTGACGCCGCGCCGCGCCCAGCACGGCAAAATTTTGCGGCAATAAATTATGACGCGCCAGATTGTAGAGCGAAGGGATGAGCAAGCGCTTGGTCAAATCGCCCGACGCACCAAAAATCACCATCACACAGGCGTCGGCGGGCTGTTCGCTTGGCGGTGAAGCGTTTGTCTCAGGATAGGCCTGAGCCTCTGGCGCAAGCCGTTTTAACGTCATCAGCTTCTCCTGTGCAGCAGCACCCTGCAAGGTTTCTACTCTGTGATTCTACCCGCCTGCTGCTCGTTCCACATGGCCGCCAAACTTGTGACGCATGGCGGACAATAGTTTTTCCGCAAAGGTATGTGTCTGACGAGAGCGGAAACGGGCATAGAGCGAGGCCGACAGCACCTCGGCTGGAACACCTTCCTCCACCGCAGTTTGCACTGTCCAGCGGCCTTCACCCGAATCTTGCACAGAGCCGGTATACGGTGATAGATCGGGTGCTTCGAGCAACGCCATCGCGGTTAGATCGAGTAGCCAGGAGCCCACTACACTCCCGCGACGCCATACTTCCGCAATATCAGGCAGGTTGAGATCAAAACGTAGATCTTCTGCAACTTGCGGGGAATTGGCATTGCGCATAATGTCAAAACCCTCAGCATACGCCTGCATAAGGCCATACTCAATCCCATTGTGCACCATTTTGACAAAATGCCCCGACCCGGCGGGCCCGCAGTGAATATAACCCTCTTCAGCCGTCCCCGCCATCTGCTCCCGACCCGGCGTGCGTGCGAGGTCATTGCCGCGGCCAGGCGCTAATGTTTTAAAAATTGGCTCAAGATGGGCAACTGCCTCCGACGCGCCACCAATCATCATACAATAGCCGCGCTCAATGCCCCAAATACCGCCACTGGTACCGACGTCAACATAATGTATGCCTTGTTCCTGTAAGGTGCGGGCGCGCCGCACATCGTCTTTGAACATTGAATTGCCGCCGTCAATGATGATATCGCCCCTCTGCAACAACGTGCTGACCTCGGCGATTGTCGTTTCCGTGATATCCCCGGCGGGCAACATCAGCCAGACGGCTTTCGGAGCCCGGAGCTGCCCAACCAGTTCTGCAATAGAGGCGGCTCCGATGGCGCCCTTGGCGACGTAAGACGCCACGCTTTCCGGGTTGTGATCGTACACCAACATCTGATGTCCGCCACCCAGACAGCGTTCCGTCATATTGCCGCCCATACGACCTAAACCGATCATTCCAAGTTGCATACGCGGTGTTCTCCTTAATATTATCCGACGCTATTGCAGACTAACGGAGACATCCTTGTCGAACTGTTGAGCGCCGTCTGCAAAAGCCACCGGCATCGTAATACGCCCGACCCCGCTGCCATCGGTAGGGCGTCAGGGCAGGATGGAGACGTTCAGCACAATCGAAAACCGCCATCGACGCCGTCACCGCACCGCGTCTAAAATGCAGCATCCCACGCCGCATAGAGGTGGGGATTTCGTCTCAAGGCTAGACATTGATTGAGATGCTGTAATTCACGTTCCAACATCAACGTGGGATGCATCGGATTGGAGGGCGTGTTCGGCATGGTGCGTCATCTCGCATTTAGGCGTCCGGACATAAGACGCAGAATCAATACAATGAGTTTATACCTCCAATGTTACTATTGTAGGGAAACAATACCAGGAAGTCTACCAGATGGGCTTATTGCTGCCGTCTATCAGGTGTCCAGGATACTTCAATCTCACGGGGAAGCAGAGTATGTCTGTGGGATAAACTCCTGGCCGCTATGCATGTGGTCCGTCCGCTGGAAGTACTTGTATGACCGGCTTCGTTCGGGAAATGGGGGGCGCATTACGCAGACAGTGCATCAGCAAGCGCACGTAGCAGTTTCGCTCCATCCCCACGCCATGCGCTGCCGTGCATGCACGCGAGTGTTGTCGGCTCAGTGGAGGCCAGTTTCTCAAGCAGCACCCGCGCATGCTTCGTGTAGGAGTAGTAGTCCATCTCATGCCGGAACGCTTCGCTCGGCGCCAGAATGTCCGACTCTGTGATGGGCGGGAGATCTGCACCTCCCTGGGTGAAAAGATCGCCGCATAGCAATGTGCGGGTTGTATCTTCCGTCAGAAACCCACATTCCCAGGCGTGCGGTAGATGCGGCGTGTCGAACCAGCGCACGGCGTGCGTCCCCAGAGAGATGCCCTCTCCGTCAGCGAGCCCGCGGGGTGCCCGGTCAGCAAGGTCGCTGACGGATACCAAGGCAGCGACAGTACCGCACAGGGGGATGGATTGCGGAGCTACGGCAAGCCATTCGTTGAGCGAGCCACACTCGTCGGCCTCTACGTGCGAAAATGCAATATAGCGAAGTCGTTCGACCGCTAACACGCTCGCGACCGCTTCACGCACAAGCGGAAACATCTTTCGCGGGCCAGTGTGGAAGAGTAGTGGTTCATCGTCCACGATGAGGTACTGGTTAAACGAAAACGCGCCTCCACCTTCAATCTGAACCGGCGTGTTGATGCGGTAGATGCCGTCGGCAACTTCATGCACGTTCGTCCCCGACTGGCTATTCGTAACGGTCATTAGACTCTCCTCACAATGCAGTGAATGATAGTGACATTCAGTATCGTGTTGCCCGACGCCCAGCCTTGAGCGGCGGCACACATCTGCAAACGCCGAGAACCGCAAAAAAAACTATCGTATGGGCCGTCAGCTCCGAGACGTTGTTAAATTTACCGCCTACTCCCACCCATTCCACACAGGTATTTACCTCAGCCATGAAAGCACGGGCGGCTACGGGACTCCGCTCAGCGTACCACTGCACAGCAGCTTCAACTTCAGAGGCTGCCGCAGGATGAAACCTAATCCGTACGTTCGGCACCTGTGCTCCTCATGAGTTTCGCCTTAACCTCTTCCCATAGCACAAGCTCAACATGACCAGCATCAAGTTCAGCCAGACGCTGTTCAATCTCCTCCTTCCAGGCAGACTCAACATCCTCCTCGACCTCAACCTTTTCCACCATGATGGTCTTGACCCCAAGTTCATATCTCTTTCTGCCTGTAGCTTCCACTTGGGTAAATCCGCATTCAGGCAGCAGACGTTGACTAAGGCGTTCAAATGCGTCTGGAGATATGGCCAGGATGGTTTCAAGGACCTTTTGTTTCCAGCCAAGTTCTTCTCGGAGTTTTCATGCTACTGTGAGCCTGTGGCAATTGTTCGAAGACCTTTGTTCTGCGTCGTTGTGAAAATCTAACTTGGAATGGGTATCCCAATAGATGTCACAGAAGTATCATAATGTGATACATAATGCCAACGTCGTTGCAAAGGCGCCAGGAAACAAAACGATATTCATACACTACAAGGCGTATAGAATCACCAATGTGAGCGGCAACTATTTCATCTCATGCACCATAAAACCAAAACATTGCCGGTCTCGATTAACATGATGCGGGTGCCCCCACCACTGTATGGATCACGGGAACGCTTCGCCGTAGGGAAAACAAGCTGCCAGGCCCATTCTCGATTGGCGTTGCAATTGAAGAAATTTGGGGTCAAAATAAAATTTCCTAAAAAACCGCCGTTGACGATGGATAATGTCACATTTTCCTCTTGGAGGGTCAACGCATCACAGTCAGATCGTTGTTGATAAGATTGTCTGAGGAGGGCATCAACATGCAGAAAGCGGAACGCGATGCATTGATTACCCGCTTGAGTCCGGAAGAACGCCAAAGGTATTTCGATATCATACAAGATTGGCGGGCTCGCATACTGGCGGCGACGGATACAGCGGTAACGGTTAGACAGCTGTTCAAGGCGCATGCAGAGGACTTACCGTCAGCCCTGCGGCAGGTTTTAGCGGCAACCGCCGAGCGCGATGCGATGGGACCTCAGGTTGGCGAGTTGCCGCCGGACTTTACGCTCGGGCGTCTCGGGGTTGATGAAGCAGTGACGCTTTCCAGCTTTCGGGGACAACGACCGGTCGCGTTGGTGTTCGGCAGCTATACTTGACCGCCGTTCCGCGCCCAGGTGGGACGCATGGAAACGATTTATCGTCAGTACAAGGGGCGGGTTGAATTTTTTGTCGTGTACATCCAAGAAGCCCATCCCACGGACGGATGGCAAGTGGATAGCAATGTCACCGAGGGCGTACTCTACCAACAGCACCAGAATTATGCGGAGCGTGAATCGGTGGCGGCGACATGCAGCCTGGATTTAAACCTCTCGATGCCCATTTTAGTCGAAGAGATGGACAACGCCATTGATGAGGCGTACGGCGCAGCGCCTGAGCGCCTTTATCTTATTGGCCGCAATGGGTACGTGGCCTACCATGGCGGCGCTGGTCCGCATTTCTTTGATCTCGATGCATGGGAGCACGCTATTGAAGCGAGTGGGACTGTCTAACGACTTGTGCAGGACGGATATCACAAGACGTAGCTCCGAATAATTAGAAAGGAGACACACGGTGTCAGACACAGTGCATTATGAGAAAGATCATCATGTGGTGACCATTACCTATCAGCGGCCCGAGCGCATGAACGCCATTAATGGACCAATGCGCGATGAGATCAACACAGCCTGGTTACGCTTTCGAGATGACGAGGACGCCTGGGTGGCGATCCTAACGGGTAGCGGCCGAGCCTTCTGTGCCGGCGCAGATGTTAAAGAGGGCGGTGCAGCCGGCACCTTCGCCGGCACCTTCTGGGAAAAGCCAACCATCAACTCGTTCGAGAGTGGATTGGAGCTGTTCAAGCCGACCATCGCGGCGATTAACGGACATTGCCTTGGTTACGGTATGACATCGGTATCGTTTTGCGACTTTGTTATTGCATCGGAACGGGCGACGTTTGGCTTCCCGGAAGTGCGTATCGGCGTCCCCACCATCGTTGGCGCTATCCGTATGCCACAGCGCATTAACTGGGCTGACGCGATGGAACTCTTACTGGTGGGTGAGGCGGTTAACGCCGAGCGGGCTCGTGAGATGGGCCTGGTGTGGAAGGTGGTGCGGCATGACGATTTGATGACCGAAGCTCGGTCGTTGGCAAATCGTCTGTGTCAATCCGCCCCCCTTGCAGTGCGCGCTACCAAGGAGGTGGCGGTGCGCACCCGCAGCCTGCCGTGGGTGGAGTCGGTACGGTTCGGTGAGACGATGCGGATGGTTGTCAATCATACCGATGATGCGACTGAAGGTAGAGCGGCCTTTCGTGAAAAACGCTCACCCAACTGGCAGGGGAAGTAGTGCTATACGATGCTTCTAGCTGCCCGTTGCATAAATGCGCTGCTGGTTGCCTGGGGACGCCGGTCAGATGTTGGCCACAAACGTTTCGACCAGGCGCATGTATTCTTCTCGATTCCAATAAAAAATATCGTTATGCCCGCCACGTTCGAAAATATGTAACTGTTTGGGTTCCGGTGCAGCCGCATGCAGGGCTTCGGCATGATGGACAGGCACTAGGTCGTCGAAACGCGTATGCAGAATGAGCGTTTTGCCCTGAAATGTACGGAGTTTCTCAGCATAGTCGAAGTGCTGCTTGAGCACATCGGTCAGATGGTCTTTGGAGGTTCCCAGTTCGTCGGGCTGCACCCGCATGAAAAATCGCTCACTGATACCAGCCACACCGCTTTCGAGAATCAAACCGGCGATCTGCGGATGCGTTGACACCCCATGCAGGGCATAGAGTGACCCAATTGATCGGCCGAACAATACCAGCTTGCTAGGTGGAATTCCCAGATGAGCGAGAATCACCGGCACATCGTTCAGCATGCCGGCCAAAGCCGGCTTACCGGTTGACATGCCGTAGCCCCGATACTCTGCCAGCAAGAGGTTATACCCGGCCTGGGCCATCCAGGCTGGGAAATCCGGCACATAGTCGGCGACCACTTCGCCATTGCCGTGAAAATAGGCCACGGTTGGCGCCTCTGGGTTGACCGCCTGGTAGACACAGGCGAGGCGACTGCCGTCGGCTGCGTCGATCCAATACGGATTGGAAAGTGCCGCAGTTCTAGGGTAAAAGTAACGTTCGGCAATGATAGGATGGTCAAGAATGGTTGCGGCGCTGCTCATAGTGGGTACCTCATATTCACTAATACGTTATTGGCGGTGTTTACGATCCCGCACCCGGACCTGTATTTCCTCCCCGTTGCCGCGTATTTCCGGCACATACATGGCATGGCCCGTCACCGGCAGGGCGTGAAATGTTCCGGGAACTTCGGCGCGCAAGTCGTACGTAATCTCCCACACGCCTGCGGGGAGTTTGTCGATGAACAGTGCCACTTTACGGTCTCTCAACTCTTGGTATACGCTCCGGGTGCGCTGCGTGTAATCGCTGGCATCCGGATGCACCGCTTCCCGGGAGACGCGTGAGGGTTTATTCCCCGCACCGATTTTTCTGAGAATCGCAGCCGATTTGACCTCCCGTGCCTGAAGCGGCTGCCCACTGCGAATGGCGACCGCCTCCAGTCCAGCCGGTTTGAGGTCTTCGATGACCAGGTATTCGTAGTTGTTCTTCGTCTCGATGGTGAGGACGGCTTCGATCCGTTCGCCACTTGTCACGGTGCCGCCGTCATCGAGCGGCACCCGGTCGTACACCTGGCCCTTGAGTAGGGTAGGACGGCCCACCAGCTTGTAGTACTGGCGGCGCAGGAAGATCTCATTGCCCACCGGCGTAACCGGTTCTTGCAGACTGAAAAATTTCGCCTGAGCGGAAAAATAGATGGGCCCTGCACCGCTTTTTCGGACGATGCGAATATCGTTGATGCCGTTTTTGATCAGCTTGGCATCGATGGCAAACCGACTCGGCGCGCCGAGCACATCTTCCGCAGCCAACTTGTGGGTCACGATGGTATGTCCATTGACGGCCAGTTCGTATTCGAGTTCAGACCCGGCGGCAATCTCACCGCTGGTTTTGAGATAATCATTCAGCGCTAGCACGGTGATCGCCGTGTCGCGTGTGTTACTCCACTGCGCCCCCCGGCGGTTTTTGATTAGCCAGTTCATGACCGGCTCGATGAGCGCATGTTTTGGCTCAATGGCCAGCAGAGCACGCAAGGCAAACGCCGTCGCCTCCACACCGCCCTCCGACCAGCGATAAAATATACCGTCCTCGCCCCAATGCGCGGTGGCCATGACCGCCTGGTCGGATTTCTGCTCGCCCCGACGGATGATGGAGATGTCCGGACGCTGGTCGATTTTCACCCCGTTGGCAAGATTGTCGATCATCACCTTTGCCTTGTCCCGCCAGCCAAAATGATGCGCGCTGAGCGTCAGTAGCGCACGGGCATAGGCGTTAAGCCGCGCCCGGTTTTGCCACAAATTATCGAACGCGGTGGACTGCAGCGGATCAATCTGACGGGTTTCGGACGACATGTAGTGGGCGGAGAGCGCATGCAGCATCCACGCTTGCAGGTCGTAATTGATCTCCGCCTCTACCAGTGCCTGATTGAGATAATGGACCGCCCGCTTGATGACCTGAGGTTTGACGTCTACGCCGGCCTGCCGGGCCAACACCAGGCCCCACACCACGTATGCCGTCATGAAATGATCGCTGTCGCTACGTTTCCACCAGCCCCAGCTGCCGTCGTCGTGCTGGAAGTCGTACAGTCTGTCCAGCCCGCGCTGAACCATGTCGCTGAGCTTGGCGAGATCGTTTTTCCCACCGCTATGGGTTTTTGCCGCGTGTGCCGGTTCGATGCCACCGAACATTTTGCGCATTACCGCTGCCGGAGCGATGCCGAGGTCTTGCAGCGTTTGGGTCACGATCACCGCCGGCAGGAAGCGGCTGAGGGTCTGTTCGGTGCATCCATAGGGATAATCGATGAGGTAAGGCAGGGCGTCGAGCATGGTCACCGCCATACTCGGTGTTATCTGTACGATCAGTTCGGTGGAGCCCGGTTTACGCGCCTCGGGGATATCGAGCTTGATCGTGGTGTCGTCCCCTCGCACCCGGCCAGATTTGGCGACGAATTTCTCGATGCCGTGTTCGTAGACCGGATACGATTTTTGCATGGCGTCAGCGTGTGTGCTGCCGACTGCCTTGACCAGCAGTTTCGCCATGCCGGGGTGCTGAACGTTAACCACCCAGTCGATACGGACCTCACCATGCGCTTTGACCTCAACCGGTCCCGGTTCCCCCTTGACGATGTTGCCATCCACCAGCAATCCGGTGACGGCCACCCCTTCGGCCTTCAGGGACGGATTGACGGTCATGGCTTCTTCAGTGTTGTTATTGAGATTGGCAGAAACCGTCACGGTGTCCCCCACCACGAAAAAACGCGGCGCTTGCAGGCGAACGATGAGCGGTTTTTTCGTGCGTGCCGTGCCAGTTGCCTGGCCGAACCGATTTGCCTTGGTCACTGCCCGGGCCGTAGCCCGCCAGGTCGTAAGTGAATCGGGGAATTTTACCTGCACCACGGCCTTGCCGTTTTGGTCAGTAACCACGTCTGGTTGCCAGAGCACGGTCGAGCGGAAATCGCTCCGCACTTGCACGGTGGGTTCTTTGCCGGCAGTCTGGCCGGACGGGCTTGGGGCCTTGGCCCCACCGATCACCCGGTTGACCGCTTTACTAGCGGCAAACTCCGTGCTGACCGCATGCATGCCGCCTCGGCTGCTCATCAGCGCTGCCCTCACTTCCGGGTCTGCATCATTGAAGTCCCGTTTATAGGAAGATTCGTCCGCCGGTAGTGCCCAGCTTTCGGGAGCTGCATGCTTCTGATCAATCAGCCGACCATCTTGTCTCCGAATCATCGTCACATAAGATTTCTGGTGGAAGGTGCTTTTTATCCGGACCATCGAGCGGCGCTTCGTTCCGTAGAAAAACTGCCGCGGGTCCTGGGCGTAATCTTGCTGGATGTAATAAACAGACTCATCCACCAGGGCGAGACCGACTTCTGCAGATACGGGCTTGCCGTCTTGGCCGCGCGTTGTCACTGTCAGCTGGCCCTCTTCGCGTGGTTGGTATTGATCGCGGTCCAGTTGCACGTCGACCTCGAGAAAATGCTGCAACGGCGGCACCACGACCTGCTTGGTGTGCAGGAAAAACTTGCCGTCGCTGACCATGCCAGCGTGCAAGAAGATATTGGGGACGTGCTTCGCCTCGATGGGAATGTCGATGAGTTTGACTGTGCCCGTGACATGCAGCAGCCGATAACTGTACAAGCCATCCCCTTCGATGCTGAACAGAACATAGCGGTCGTTAGTGGGCACCGACAGCATGACCGGGGCGTTTTGCCCGCTGCGGAAGGTGTCCTGGTCAACGATGATCTGCACGCCGCCAGTACGGAAACCGAGTTCAGAGGTGGCGTTAGTAGCCACCCATACGGTGGTGTTCGCCTTGACCGGCGGACCCCGTTTGGCCTTACCGGTCCAGGCGATGCGGTAATATCCTTGCCGTTCGGGCGTAAAGATGAATTGCGCTTCGCCTTCGGCATTGGTTTTCAAGCTGCGAGTCAGGATGTCGTCGTGCTGGTAGCCACGAAATTTCTGTCGCCAGGGCCGGCCGCCGGGCCGTTTTAGCGCAGGGGGAAAGATGGTCGACTTTTGCCGTAGGGTTTTGAGTTCGTCGCCTTTGATTTCCCGTCCATCGGGGTCCTGCCAGATTTCGAACCAATAGTCCCGCGTCACGTTGACCATCGCCTCGACCTGTACGGGATTGTCGTTGGCGTCCAGGGCCTTGAAGCTGATTTCTACCTTGTCCTGCGGACGGTAGAGGTTGTGTTTGGCGTTGGGGTACACATAATAAAGTTGGCGCGTGACGCGCACGCTTCCGCTGCCGGTGACCTCGCGGCGAGAGGCGTCCGTGACCCGCGCTTCGACACGAAATTCAAAATCCTGATTAGCGGCGTGTGGTGAATCGAGGCTGAACGTCGCTTCCCCCTCGGCGTTGGTCTTGAGGGTCTGGCGCTTGACCACCTGACCCTGTCCGTACCAGTAGCCGGTCGGCTGTGATAGATCCTTGTAAAACCACGGGAACTGCCGTGGCGGACGCCACCAGTGGCGGAAAGGTTTCTGATAAACAACCAGTTCGACGTTGGCGTTGGCGACCGGGCCGCCAAAGTAGTACGCCGCTTTCACGCTGGCCTCGATCTGCTCCCCAACGAGAAAGGCTTTTGCTTTGCCGTCCGCTCGCGGCGTTTCGACCGTCACCTTGAATTCCGGCAGTTTGTATTCTTCGAGGCGGAACAGAGTGGCGGAACCGATATGATGTCGTTTGCCCTCGTCCCAAAAGCGCACCTGGTATTCCCCCAGGGGCATGGTTTTGGTGAGATCGAGT
>JAPULM010000265.1 GCA_027294925.1 bacterium | reverse complement strand
AGTAGTAACGGCAAAAAAGCGTGTCGTCGATGGCGGCAAAGCGCTCCGGGTGCAGCAGGTCTTCCACCACTGCTTCATAGCCCTTGACCGCATACGCTTGCAGTTCTTCCCGCCTTGCCCCAAAGCCGGCGCGACGCATCAGATGCGCTATCAAAGCCAGGTCATTGTCTGCCATTTAATCCTCCTTCACTACGATTCATTTCGCCCTTTGATATACCTGGAGGCTCGGCGCCTGCACTTTTAGGTCAGGTCAATATATCACATTGGACACAACTATTTAAGGCACTTTTTGCACCGTCAGACACTTCATTTCCGGAAATGCCCTTAGCCCTTTTTGGCGTTCCCCTTGAGGCCGCTGCCAAGGGACTGATCGCGCGCACCTGTTCTCGGCGCGCAGGCTTGGTTGCTGAATTGACAGAAATGTCACGTTTTGGGTTAGCCACCGACGGACCGATCTCCGCCGATGGCCGAATGGCGTCAGTCGTCGGCGACTAGCACCAACGTGCCGGTTGTGGATAGCGTACCGCCCGTTCCGTTGACCACACAGGTGCGTGCGGACGTCTGCTTGCCAGGGTCACCGTTGATGCCATCTTCGGCGCTGCCGGAGAGCTGACGATAACCCTCAATCAGCAAGGGCATGCCGTACATGCCACTGTGATTGAACGACAAGCCGCCGCCATTGGTATTGATCGGGAATCGACCACCGGGTGCCGCGTGACCATCCTTCCACAGCGTATGTCCCTCTCCGAGCGGGGTGAGCCCGAGCATTTCGGCGGTGATCGCCGCCGTGATGGTGAACGAGTCGTAGATGAGCGCCATCTCCATATCGTCTGGTCCCATGCCCGCCATGCTGTAGGCGGCCTCGGCAGAGCGACGCGCGGAGGTGGCGGTGAAATCGTCCATCTCAAGCATGTTTTGATGCCCCATGCTCTCGCCGGCACCAGCGATCCAGACCGGCCTGGTGTTAAGGCCCGCAGCCACCTTGGGGCTGGTGACCAGTACCGCACCGCCGTGATCGGTGACCATGCAGCAATGTAGGATGGTGAGTGGCCAGGTGATCATCTTGGACGTCTCAACCTGCTCGATCGTGATGGGTCCCCCGAATGGGTGCTTCTCCTTCGAGTACATGGCGGCCCTTGGATTGAGTGTCGCCCAGTCCCGGGTGACCGTCGCGATGTGCGCGAAGTCCTCGGGGGTCGTCCCGTAGCAGTGCATGTGCCTCACCATGGCATGGGCATAGGAGGTTGGCGCGCCGCCGAGGCCGTACGCCATGGTCATTTCGGTGGCCGGCGAAGCGTCACCGCTGCCCGGCCCATAGCTAGGCCGCCCTTTGGCGCCGATCTTGCGCGACGAAAAACCGTTCTCACCGTGGCTGATCAGAGCGACATCGATGATGCCTGCATGGATCGCGGCCAGCGCGTGGTGCACATGCATCTCAAACGAGCAACCGCCGCAGGCCGTGGTATCGATGTATTTCGGGTGAATGCCGAGGTGCTCGCAGAGTTCACTCGTCCACCCCGTCGAGAACACCCCGTCGATCTTTGAGATCGGCATACCGGTCTGTTGGCTGACGTTCTTGATCGCCTCGATATGCAGTTGCAGCGATGATTTAGGTTCTTCCAGGAAGCCAATTTCGTTTGCTTCTGCTGCCCCGACGATGGCGGCAGCCTTGTAGAGTTGACCTGGCATAACCTACTCCTTCACTACGCGCCAAAACGGCAGATGCATGTCCTCGCTGGCCGCTTCGAATTCTACCTTTACCTGAGCGCCGATTTTGATCGCTTCGGGCTTTGTTGGATCGACACCTCGCAGGATGGTTAACATGCGATCACCCTCCTTGAGATCGATGTAGGCCGTGACGTACGGCGCTTCGTCCCGCCAAGCAGGTGGCGTGAGATGTTGGACAGCGAAGGTATGCAGCGTGCCTTCGCCACTGCCCTCGATCCACTCGAGGTTCATGGAGTGACAAAACGGGCAGATGAATCTTGGATACCAGTGCACCCGATTGCACGCCTGGCAGCGCGGCAACATCAATTTGCCCTGTTTCGCGCCCTCCCAGAACGGGCCGGTGTGGGTTCCCTGCACGGGAATGGGTTTGTCATAAGCCACTAGACGGTTCCTTCCATAGGTGAGACGGAGAAGTGATGCGAAGCCCATTTTTGCGCGTGCCCCTAGGTATTGTCAAGGGACAGTCGCGCCACGACGCTTGAGATGGCTGTATCCCCAAGTTGCGCTCTGCAAGAGCCGGTGCTAAAATGCCCTCTGAATTTCTTATACGCGAGCCGGTGGGAGAGCGTGTGCACGCGCCGCAAGCGCAGAGCTTCGATGCGTGACGAAGGCCGGCGCCCCCTCCAGAGTACGCCGCCAACCCGATAGAGAGGATCAGAAACGATGACCACGATGGGAGCACCCAAACAGACGGCGGCACCAAAGGCCGAGCATTTCGATGTGGTGATCGTCGGAGCAGGGATCTCCGGAGTCTGCGGCGCCTATCACCTCACCAAGCAGTGCCCTGGAACGCGCTTCGTCGTCCTTGAGGCGCAGGAAAGCTTCGGCGGGACTTGGCTCACCCACCGCTTTCCAGGTATCCGGTCCGACAGCGACCTTTACACCTTCGGCTATCGCTTCAAGCCATGGACTGGCCCGCCGATCGCGACTGCCGCCGAGATCCTCGCCTATATGGATGAGGTCATCAGCGAGAACAACCTGGGTCCGTATATCCGCTATCAACACAAAATCTCGTCGGCGCGCTGGTCGAGCAAAGAGAATCTCTGGACGCTCGAGGCCACGCGGACGGACACCGGGGAAAAGGCCTATTTCACTGCGAATCTCCTCTGGATGTGTCAGGGCTACTACCGGCACTCGCAGGGCTACACACCCGCATGGGGCGGGATGAAGCAATTCAAGGGTCGGATCGTCCACCCGCAGACCTGGCCGGATGACCTGGACTACAAAGGCAAGAATGTCGTCGTTATCGGCTCCGGCGCCACGGCGGCGACGCTCATTCCTGCGATCGCGGACGACTGCGGCCACGTCACCATGCTGCAGCGCTCGCCGACGTATTTCAGGACGGGTCGGAACGCCATTGCGCTGGCGGACGAGCTGCGAGAATTGCAGATCGACGAGGCGTGGATCCACGAGATCGTGCGCAAGAGGATCCTGTACGATCAGGCCGTGTTCACCCGCCGTACGTTCACCGAGCCGGAGGTCGTGAAGCAGGAGCTACTGGCGGGGGTTCGTGACTATCTGGGTCCCGATTACGACGTGGCGACCCATTTCACGCCGGCATACCGGCCATGGAGACAGCGCCTCGCTTTCATTCCGGACGGCGATCTCTTCCAGGGAATCCGCGACGGAAAGGCATCGGTCGTCACCGATGAGATCGAAACCTTCACGAAGTCCGGCATCCTTCTAAAATCCGGCAAGGTGCTCGAGGCTGACATCATCGTCACAGCCACCGGCTTCAATCTCAATGTGCTCGGCGACATCGACTTCACCATCGACGGAGAGCCCCTCATCTTTTCTGATACGGTCACCTATCGCGGCATGATGTTCACCGGCGTGCCCAACATGGTTTGGGTCTTCGGGTACTTCCGAGCCAGCTGGACGCTGCGGTCGGACCTGGTTGCCGATTTCGTGTGCCGGCTTCTCAATCACATGAAGAAGCAAGGCGTCAGGAGGGTCGTACCGGCGCTGCGACCGGAGGACAGGGATATGCCCTTGCTGCCCTGGATCGATCCAGAGGACTTCAACCCTGGCTATCTCATGCGCGGCATGCACCTGCTGCCGAAACGCGGCGACAAGCCAGAATGGCAACATACCCAGGACTACTGGAGCGAGAAGGACCAGCTACCCGCCATCAACCTCGACGACGCTGCGTTCGTCTACGCGTGAGTCGGATGACCTGGCCGCACCTACCTGATTTCTCGGATTTTCGGTCGTGCTTCAGATCTGTACGTCGAGAGCGTTAAATTTCGGGGGGAGACCCTGAGAGTCACCCCCCAGCGCTCCTCGCCGACGGCCATCCCTCGCTCGCGGCAATGGCCGCGGTAGCGCGGCTTGGACAGGCCGCTCAGGATGCGCTAGGCTACAGTCTCAACGGTTCCCCTCGCGCGACGGCCTCGGGACGGCCGGTTTCGGCCGGTGCTCAGGTCGCTTCTGAGCTGGTTCCGGCCTCCTAAACTCACCTGAATGGTTACAACGTATTCAGTGCTTTGTGATGTCGACGTTAACAATGGAGGATGCGATGAAAAGAAAAGTAGTGATTTTAAGTCTTTTAATTATCGCTTTAGGAAGTGCCAGTGTTTCAAGCTCAGCTGCTGATTTAAGTGTGGTTGACCATGTGTATCAAGTAGAAAAGTTGCCGGCAAAGGTTGCTTTCGGTTCCTGTTCAAAAGTGAATAAGCCTCAACCTATCCTGAATACAATAGCCGTATTGAAGCCAGATGTGTTTATCTATCTCGGTGATAGTATTTATGCGGATGAGCAAAACGGACTCGAATTCGAAGGAAAGGATGAAAAGGGCCTGCCGCGCTTTGTTGCCAGGTATAAGCAGCTGGGTGCAAAAAAGGAATTTCAAAATCTTAAATCCTCCACCAAATTAATTGCCACATGGGATGATCATGACTATGGCAAAAACGACGCAGGCAAAGAGTATATTTTCAAGGAGGACTCAAAGAAGGTTTTTTTAAATTTCTGGGAAGAACCCAAAGAGTCTCCCCGCTGGACGCGACCCGGAGTCTATACGTCCTATTTTTATAAAAGTCCTGGTAAGTCACTGCAGATTATCGTTTTGGACACACGTACATTCAGGGACGAACTGATTTTAAGTAAGAAGCGTTATGTGCCCAATCAAGATCCGACAGCGACGGTATTAGGTAAAGCTCAGTGGCTCTGGCTTGAGCAGCAGTTAAAGATTCCGGCCGATATGCGGATAATTGGTTCGAGTATTCAGTTCGGCCACGAGTCCAACGGTTATGAGTCCTGGACAAATTTCCCGCATCAGAGGCAGAAGATGCTTAACTTGATAAAGAAAACAGAGGCTAAAGGTGTCATTTTTATCTCGGGGGATGTGCATTGGGGCGAAATATCCAAAATTGAAGAACCCGGGCTTTATACCTTCTATGATGTAACATCGAGCGGACTTACAGAAACATGGAAAGATTTTTCACCTAATAAATACCGCGTTGGCGACGTTCAGAGAGCAAACCATTTTGGTCTTATATCGTTTGATTGGTCCAGCGATATTCCACGTGCGCGGCTCGAAATCCGTGACTTAAAGGGAGAGGCGGTTAATGGCGTGGACTTCTCTATGAAGCCATAGTTCTTCATTGGAAATCTGTTGAAGGTATTACCCTGTGGATATATGATGGACGTATAGCCTTTTGATTTTCCTATCCCCACGTCACAAATTCAGCGGACTTTTGGTCTCTTTAAGGGTGACACCATTGGGCCTCAAGAAAGGAAAGAGGTGAGGGATATGGCAGTGTTTGGGAACTCCCTGAGGATTGCTTGATCCATGGTAACAAGCTTCGTCCTCAGGCCGATTGCCAGGGCAACGAATTCGCAATCATAAGCGGAACAGCGGCTGTCTCGAACCAGCTTCATGACGTCAAAAGACCCCATTTCGTATTCGTTTTCGCTCATCAGGGACTCGGCTTCCGTTTGCAGCTGGAGTGCCCGATCAAACGCGATCAACTGTCTCCTAAGATATAGAGCCAAGACATTGCGAAACTCACTCCGCCACAATAGTGGCGCTGCCCACACCGGTTCCTGTTCAAGTAGTTGTTCGGCTTGCTCGGTGAATTCGGTCGGCAGATATAAATAGACAATGACATTTGTATCAACAACAATCATGGACGCCCCTGCTCGATCGCATCCATGATGTCGGTGGGACTCACCACGTTAGACGGTATATCAGGTCGCAGTGCACGGGCTCGACCGACGCGTTCAGCAGCCGTTAGCCTTCTGGGCATGAGCACGATTTCCAGACAGTGAATGAGTTCACTGTTGATGCTTCGATGGTGAACGGATGCGGAAGCCTTGAGCTTCTCGTACAGATCATCAGGAATGTTTTTGATTGTCAATGCTGCCATCGTAGCCTCCTTGACGGTTGCGATATGGTTGTATTCTGGTTGCATTGATATAATTTGTCAAGGCCAGACCCAATAAATCGCTGTCCCTGAACTTTGTAAAGCCTGCCTTGTAGCGGACGGCTGCCGTTTCCGCTGCAGGCCGCAGTATCAGTTGGTGGTCCCTTATGTGTGACGTCCCTATTCGGTTCCCTGTACTAAGCGACGACATCACGCAATACCCGCGTGATAATATGTGTCCCTCTTGCCGGAGGGTTAAAGTGGGCGAGCCGCACTCATTTGCGGGAATAGGCGGCGGCGCACTATTGATGGACGACGATGTCGACTCGATTAATCTGGCTGGGCACAAGGCATTTTTGGAGTTATTCTTCCATGGTGCGCATCCTGAAATGGGCGAGGAAGTGGGTGACCCTGATCGTAACAGGCGTGTTCAGATCATCAAAGACGTTGAGGGCGGACAATTCGATCTCTATTTTTGTTCAACAGATTGTCTCCGCGCATTTTTTAATCGATGTGTCGATGAATTGGAGCAGCAAAAACCGGGGTCGAAGTAAAAATTTGCTTAGACTAGGAGGACGTCGGGGAGACGATGTTCGGTGAGATTCTACTTAAAATGGATTAATCCTGTAGTTGCGTTCCTGATCATGGCGACCTGTTCTTGGATCTACTTTGGCGGGTACTTCGTGAGATTTGACGGTGAATCTCCGTTTGCAAATGGCGTGAGCATTATTGATCCAGGTGAGATGTCGTTTGGAATGTACTTTTTCGCCAAGGGCCTCTTCTGCTCTTCCATGCTGCTGCTATTTGGGCATTTTCTTAAGAAGTATTTGGACAAATAATGATCAGACTTTCAAACAAGCGGCTGAAATTGACTGCACTCTGCGCCGCAACTTAATCGCAACGTTGGATTCGAGAGAAATCCTGAAGCTGTGAGGTAGTGTGATTTCGTACGTCATGCCATATGTTTTGATCGTTATGATCACCGCCTGCTCCGGAAAAGTATCGCATCAGCCAACTTTTTCGGACATCGAACCAGACGTCAATCCTCTCGCTAAGAGAACCGCATGCAATGAGGAGAAGGCGGAAGCACTTGTCGAGACGCAGCAGCTTACCGACCATGAACTGGAAATCATCCGCGCTACGGGTCAACCACGTCTCATCGCTGGGGCGGCGATGCAAGTACCGCGGGGCGACGACAGTGGAACAGCTCTCCTACGTCGAGCGCTTGCGCTTGATCCGGCCATCGAGCTGCTGCACATTGCGCTCATCGACCGACATTTCGCAAAGCTCTTCAACGAGCCCATTGACAGCCGGGAGGAAGAGGCACTACGCGGTGCCATCGAGCGGTTTCGACACAAGGCGGCGGACAATGCCTTTGCCCAGTACCTATGGGCGTGGCAACTGTTGCACGACGGCCGGGTGAGCGAGAGCATTGAGGCCTTAGGGGCGGGTAACGCTACGTCCAGGTTCACGAG
>JAPULM010000264.1 GCA_027294925.1 bacterium | reverse complement strand
CCAGCTCATGGCGAATCTGCCGTCGTTGTTGTTAGAGTCCGCTACCCTGTGTCCGTCATAGGCGTCATCAAAGGCAGTATCAGTCCGTTCAAGCATGCTTGACACCTTTGTGCCCACATCGTATGCTGGCTACTGAAGTAAAATGTTTAGACTTTCAGATACGTGTAAACCCGCTAGGATGGGCGTTCTAGCTGATCACTGAGAGATGCCTGGGGCGTATTGATGCGTATCGTCGTTGAGGTATGGAGGTCAGTGTTCTATGGGGAATAGCTTTGGTCATCTGTTCCGCATCACGACCTGGGGAGAGTCCCATGGGGGAGCCGTTGGCGTTGTGGTGGATGGTTGTCCGCCCCAATTACCACTTTGCGAAGCGGATATACAGACGGAATTGGATCGTCGCCGGCCGGGCCAGAGTCGGGTAACAACCCAACGTGGTGAGGCGGATACCTGCCATATCCTGTCGGGTGTTTTTGAGGGTAAAACGCTTGGCACACCTATTTCGATCCTGGTGTGGAATACCGACGCTAAGCCGCAACATTATGAACCGTTTAAGGATATATACCGACAATCACTTGCTGATTATGCCTATGATGCAAAGTATGGACATCGCAACTGGCAAGGCGGTGGCCGCTCAAGTGCCAGGGAAACCATTGGACGCGTCGCGGCAGGAGCAATAGCAAAAAAATTGTTGCAGCTTCAGTGCGGCACCGAGATCGTGGCTTATGTGAAACAAATCCATAAACTGTATGCCGATGTCGATCCCGCCACGGTAACAGTTGAACAAGTTGAAGCCAATATTGTGCGCTGTCCGGATGCCGTTTGTGCGGCAGAGATGATTCAGCAAATTGAGCAAGCACGCCGGCAAGGTGATTCTTTGGGCGGCGTTGTCGAAGTTGTCGCCCGCCAAGTGCCAACAGGCTTGGGCGACCCGGTGTTCGATAAACTCGAAGCCGACCTGGGCAAGGCATTAATGTCATTACCGGCTTCAAAGGGTTTTGAAATCGGCTCAGGTTTTGCCGGTACCACCTTGACCGGCAGCGAACATAATGATGTGTACGAAATGCGTGATGGCAGCGTCCACACGCGTACCAATAATTCGGGCGGCGTGCAAGGCGGTATTAGTATCGGCGAACCCCTGCTGATGCGGGTAGCATTTAAACCCACAGCGACCATCGCCAAGTCTCAAGAGACCGTTACTGCACAGGGTACGGCAACCACTTTGGCAGCTAAAGGTCGACATGATCCCTGCGTCCTGCCACGGGCTGTGCCAATGGTAGACGCCATGGTTGCTTTGGTATTGGCCGATCATTTTTTACGTCATAAAGCGCAGTGCGGCTAGTTGGGTAGTAGGTTGGAGGGGCAGATGACGGCGTCACATGAAGCGGGGATGTTGAGCCCGTACCGTGTGTTGGATCTGACCGATGCACGTGGTTTACTAAGTGGGAAAATACTCGCTGATTTAGGCGCGGATGTTATTCAAGTCGAACCGCCAGAAGGTCATGATGCAAGACGTATTGGTCCCTTTTATAAAGATGTTGTCAATGCGGATAACAGTTTGTATTGGTGGGCCTATGCGGCGAATAAACGCAGTATTACCCTGGACATCAGGAAAAAAGACGGGCAAGCTCTACTCAAACGTTTGGTTAAAAGTGCTGATTTTCTGTTTGAGAGCGACGCTCCCGGCACCCTATCGGCGTTGGGGTTGGGCTATGATGAACTCGCCACAATCAATCCTGCTTTAATCTATCTATCTATTACCCCGTTTGGACAGGATGGCCCGTACGCTGATTATAAAGCAACGGATCTAATTGGTATGGCCATATCCGGCTTTATGTATCTCACTGGGGATCCCGATCGGCCACCGGTTCGTGTCGGTCACCCGCATTTCTACCTGCATGGTGCTGGTGCCGGCGCCACCGGCGCCATGATTGCACACGCTCATCGTGTGTTAACGGGACAAGGACAATATGTTGATGTTTCGTGTCAGGAGGCTTTGACACGGGCTTTGGCCAATGCCCCGCAAAGTTATGTTCTAGAGCAGTCGGTGATCAAACGACAGGGTTCATACCGCCAGACGGGTAAAGATTCCTTTATGCGTATCACCTGGGAATGCCAAGATGGCTATGTCAACTTTCAGCTCTCGGGTGGGCAAGGTTCCGGCTCGGGGGTCAATAACTTAGTCAAGTGGATGGCTGAAGAAGGCGTCGGTGATGCCTACTTAGAGAGTCTCGATTTTACCACCCTTGGCTATGGAACGATTACCTCCGAGATGCTAGAGCGCGTTGTGCCACCGGTTGAGCGTTTTTTGCACAGTCACACCAAGCAAGAGCTGTTTGAAGGTGCTGTGGCGCGTCGTATATTGATGTTCCCAGTCGCCACGCCGCACGATATTGTAAATGACACTCAGCTTGCCGCCCGCAACTATTTTCAAACAGTCACGCTTCCCGATCATGGCCAAGATGCCACCTTCCTAGGTCCTATTATTCGAAGTAGTGAACAGCCTCTAAAGATACGCCTGTTGCCACCCAAGGTTGGTCAGCACAATCATGAAATTTTTGTTGATGAACTTGGGCTAGCACCACAAGCGCTGTCTCAACTACGACGATTAGGCGTGATTTAAACGTGACGCTGTAAATGGAGTGGATTGATGCGACCGATGGAAGGTTTGAAAATTTTAGATTTTTTCTGGGTGGTCATCGGTCCAATGACTACCGGATATTTAGCAGAATATGGGGCTACTGTCGTCCGCGTTGAGTCAAGAGACCGTCCGGAAGTGTTGCGTAGTGCGCCTCCCTTTGGAGGTGGTGAACGCGGTTTGAATCGTAGCGCTTATTATGCCAATTACAACGCCAATAAGTTTGGCTTTGGTTTGAACATGGCCAACCCGGGGGCGCTTGATGTTGTCAAACGCCTGGTTCAGTGGGCCGATGTGGTGACGGAAAACTTTACCCCTGGCACCATTGAAAAATGGGGCTTGGGCTATGAGGAACTGCGCCTGATCAAACCAGACATTATTATGCTGAGCGCTTCTATGTTGGGACGGGGTGGACCTTATTCCAGACAACCTGGTTTCGGGCCTGTTCTTTCCTCACTCAGCGGCATGACTGAGGTAACAGGTTGGCCTGATCATCCGCCTGCTAATCCATACGGTGCTTACACGGATTTTATTGTGCCGCGCTTTGCGCTTCCTGCTTTATTGGCCGCCCTTGACTATCGCCGACGCACCGGTCGTGGTCAGCATATTGACATTTCTCAGTTCGAAACTGCACTGCATTTTATGGCGCCGCTAATCCTCGAAGCCGCTAACAACGGCCACAATCATAGGCGACAAGGCAATCAACATGCGATATTTGCCCCACATGCCGCTTACCCGTGTCAAGGTGATGATAGCTGGTGTGCTATCGTTTGTACGAATGACGTAGAATGGCAGTCTTTCTGTCAGGCCATGGGACATCCCGCTTGGACTCAGGAAGGGCGCTTTACCACCATGTTGGAGCGCAAAACAAACGAGGCTGATTTGAACCTTTTGATTGGTGCGTGGACGCAAGATTGGCTGGCGCACGATCTCATGCGCGACTTGCAGGCTGCGGGCGTGCCGGCGGCGGCAGTACAGACCAATAAGGAGGTCATCGAAGATCCACAATTGGCCCATCGTGGCCATTTTATTTACATGGACCATAGCGAGTTGGGCCGTCACCCTGTCCAACGATCCGAGTTTCGACTTACCAAGGCTCAAGCCGAGCATCACTGGCCTTCACCTAGACTGGGGCAGCACACGGTTGAAGTGTGTAAAGACATACTCGGCATGTCAGGTGATGAAATCGCTTGCTTAATCGAAGCTAATATTTTAGAAGTGGAGGTATCCTGAAGCACTAATCATGCTGCATAGCCAAAATCGAATCTTTCGCTATCCATGGGGGATGGCGGATCATGCTCAAGTTCTCATTATACATTATGGCTCCAAATCCACCCCGATGATCGCCCAACAGTTACGTCAAATCGAGTTGCAAAGCCGGGTGATTCATGCCAATGAGGTGACCGATGTTCTGGCCAGCGGTTACCGTCCTAAAGTGGTCATTCTTTCCGGCGGTGATGACAGCGTCTTTAACCCCGACGCGCTATCCATATCTGATGATGATTTGAGCCTTGTGATGCAATACAGTGTTGTATTGGGAATCTGCTATGGCGCACAATTATTAGCGGTTAAGCTTGGAGGTAAAGTTGCCCCTGCAGCAACGCCAGAAAACGGTACAGTAGAAGCGCGCTTGGCGGCCCCGTTTGGCGCCTACCACGGGGGCACGGTGGTGATGAATCACTATGATGAAATTGTCACGTTACCCACCGACTGGGACATTTTTGCCAGTACAACTCATTGTCGATATGCCCTGGTTGGTAACGCCAGGGTATACGCGGTACAGTTTCACCCGGAAGTGGACCACACCGAACATGGCGATGCCCTTCTTGCCCATCTGGCCTTCGATCTCGCGAAATGTCAGCCCGATTATATCTACGATGTAGCGAATTATGTCGAACAATCTGTGGCATGGTTGCGTGACCGTGTTCCTGCCGGTGAAGTAGAACTTGGTCTGTCTGGCGGGGTTGACTCCTCGGTGGCTTATAAGTTAGCCCAAAAAGCCTACGGCAAGCGCTTACACGCCACCTATGTTGACACCGGGTTTATGCGAGAGGGTGAGCTTGAAGAGGTGCGCGATTGGTTTGGTTGTGATGGCATTTCGTATCTTGACGCGCAGGACATGTTCATTGAGCATGTTGAAGCATTGCCTTACAGCGGTCCTGAGCCAGAAGGTGAAGCTGCCTATTATGATCAGGTAAGGCGCACCGTGGGGCGGTGTTTCATAGATTCCTTTGTGACGCATGCGCGGCAACTTGGTCGTACCCCGGTGGCGCTCGTGCAAGGTACAAACTACGCAGATATCATAGAATCCACCACCAATCTCAAGGCACACCATAATGTCGGCGGTTTACCGGCCCAATTAGCGGTCAATGTGATTGAACCCTTGGCTGGTTTGTTCAAATTTGAAATCCGCCAACTTGCAGCCTATCTTGATTTGCCGCAGGAGGTCGTATATCGCCAACCCTCGCCAGGCCCTGGCTTGTCCATTCTCATGTGGGGTCCGGTGACTCGGTCTAAAACAAACGCTCTACGCCAAGCCACACGAATTTTAGAGGACTTGATACGAACCTACTATCCAGACCCCGGTCAGCGCCCATCGCAATATTATGTAGCGTTGGCCCCATTGGCCTCATGCGGTTTGATGGGAGATGACCGGGTGTACGGCTATGCCTGGGTGATTCGGGGTGTGGTTACGGGTGAACGCGAAAGCTACGTAACGGTTGGCGCCTTTAACTTTTCGCCTGATTTCCTACAAGCTGCCGCGATGCGATTAACCAATGAGGTAAGGATGGAAGACGGCAGGCGCTTTGTTCGGGTTTTCGTTGAGATCACTGGCAAACCCCCGTCAACGACTGAACCTCATTAGTTCTGCGCACCACATCGAATGACAAATCTATCAACTGGTCTCAAATGCCAGACCAAGCATGACTGAGTTGTGTCATGCTTGACACAGGCAACGGTTACCTCACATCTTATTGAGGGTTAAATATTAAAGCCTTAAAAGGATCTGTGAAGAACCTTAATACATTGAATTTAAGTTGATTATATGATTAGAGCAAGATGTGAGATTGCTCATGACAGGCTAAAGATGGAGTTGGCATAAGTGTTGCTTACACTTATAGGCTTCGAGAGACGTCGAGAAGTTTTCGACACCATCTCCTCTCTCTCCTAACCATTGTTCCAGGGGATGGCAGGGGCTCGCCGCCCCTGGAACAATGGTATTTATCTCCAACGACAAGATAGTTAAGTCAGATCAGGGAGTTGGCGTGGATCATGGCCAATTTTTTTGTCAGACAAAGTTTATCGATCGGCGAGCATGTATCGTTGCGCGCCGTTTGCCTGGTGCTATTCGTGTTAATTTGTTCGGCGCTAGATGCCCTCTTTACCTTAATGCATATTGAGCAAGGCGGCACCGAAGCAAATCCGATCATGGCGATGGCGCTCGATTTCGGACCAGCGTCCTTTGTCCGAGCCAAAATGGGATTGACAGGATTCGGGGCGATTTTGCTAGCTGGCTATGAACGGCTTTGGCTCGGCTTGGTTTGCCTATATCTTACGGCGATTGTTTATGCCGGACTTTTGCTGTACCATGCCGTATTGTTTTTCAACAGAACTTAGGTGCTTTGCCGAGTCGGTAAACACACCGTGGCGGAACCCGGACACGTGTTTTCACCCTGTTGATTTTCCACCCAGATGTCCAAGTCGATTAAATGGTCTTCATCTTCAATATACTTACGTGTTATCCGCCCGTGTGCGGTCAGGACATCTTGTCTAAAATTTAGTGCCCGATATTGGCATCCCACCCGTTTAATATCGCCAGCCTCGCCGATCCACTCACGTAACAAATTATGCAGATAGGCAAGCCGTAGGTTCCCCATGCCAAATACATCAGGTTGACCGATAGATTTGGCATAATCAGCATCCATATGAATATAAACGAATTCATCATTGACGGCTGCATAGCGATTCCAGTGCATAATGTCCGTTTTGCGCACGAAAGTCGGTATCTCTTGTCCATCCTCAATATCTTCCCAATAAACGGCAACTTTAGTCATGCGGTTATACCCTTTAGAAAAAGAGTTTCAGTTACGTATCCGGACAGGAATAATTGAAAACATACCATGATAGATGTCCAGAGGGTCAGTAACGAATGGTAGTTTTCAGAAGTCCTTCCAGTCGAGCTGTGTGTTCCGTTATACTATAGGCTCAGATGAAAGGGAAACCTTGTCGCTGTTCGCAGCCTATGGCTGATGTGAAAACGATTCGTTCGAGCTGTTCAATTTGCTACCGCCTCGGGAATCAAACGGAGCGTTTTACGCCTTGACCCAGACAAACGAGGCGTTCCGACATGTTCACTTAAAGAATGGACATAAGCTGATAATTTGTTGATTTGGTGCACCAGGATGTCTAGCTCCACTTTGGCGCGGCGGGTGAATTCCGTGTCCGAGCGGCGTTCCTTGGTAGGCACCTGAATGAGCGCCTCGAACACGTTGTCTAACTGGCGCAGGGCAGTGTTTACATCTACCTGTTGAAGATAGTGAATGGCCTCATCTTCAAGGGCTAATAAGGTTTTTGGTATGTCATACATGAGTGAACTCCTCTAAGGTTGGTAAGCAGCAACGGTGTAAAGCGTCACCATAATACTGCTCATGTGTGCAGGATGTCAAGTAGAAAATTATTTTTAATTATCGTAACTAAATAAATTTAGCGAGTCGGAAAGCTGGGAGTACAGATATGAGAAGTTTTTTTACTGCGCTTGCCTTTTTGATCATTCTATCGGCAGTCATTCCAGCCGTAAAACGCTCCATCAATCCGACCACAGGGGCTGCACCTAGCAAACCGGAAGATGAGCATGATCGGTAAGATTCGCTTGCGCTCCATCCGCGCCCGTCTGACCTTATGGTATATGGTGTTACTCAGCTTAACCCTCCTGGTGCTCGGTGGGAGTGCTTATGGCCTTTTGTTATACAGCCAGGGGCATGATCTGGATGTAGCCTTACAAAGTATCGCTCGTAACCTCGAAAAACTGAGCCGCAACCAGCCGCGTTTTTTCCCACCTGACGTCGAATCTTTATTTCGGCGTTTTTTGGGCCCGATGCGCTGGGGACATTTTTATGAAATGCGTGACCCGCAAGGTCAGCGATACTCGCAACGACAAGCAACGCCGAGTCGCCGCTTGCCATTGAGTCAAACAGCACATGACAACGCCATCGCAGGGCGTTATACATTTGAAACCGTGCATGGCTTGGGCGACTATCCAGTGCGCGTGCTAACCCGGCCCGTCGTCGAACGGGGGCACGTTGTCAATGTGGTGCAGGTCGGCATGTCATTAGAAAGTTTGTATGCCACGCGTCGTCATTTTCTTCTGATTATGGCCGCTGTGTTGCCCCTCGCCCTCATATGCGCCGGCTTGGGCGGCTGGGTTCTAGCCAAGCGTGCCTTGGCACCGGTAGACCGGATGACCGAGGCTGCCAGGCGAATCGGAGCTGAACAGCTAGGTGAGCGGATAGCTGCAACGGGGGCTGGCGATGAATTGGATCGGTTGGCGACAACCCTCAATGACATGTTGGCGCGCCTGCATAACGCCTTTCTTCAAATTCGGCAATTCAGCGCAGACGCTTCACATGAGCTGCAAACCCCACTGACCATCCTGAAAGGCGAACTGGAGGTGGCGCTACGCGTGCCGCGCGGTGTGGAAGACTATCAACAACGCTTGCAAAGTGCCTTGGAAGAAGTTGATCGTATTACCGTGTTGGTCGACGGTCTATTGCTGTTATCTCGGGCGGACGCTGGCGTTTTACGGATGGACGAAAAACCGGTTGATCTGGCCCAGTTGCTGTTGGAAGTTTATGAGCAGACCCAAATCTTGGCAGCATCGCAGGACGTCAAGCTTGACATCGAAGCCATCGAAAGCGCGGTGATATCAGGCGATCGTGAACGTCTTCAGAGACTGCTGCTCAATCTCGTTGATAATGCAATCAAATATACGCCTGCTGGAGGGTGCGTCACCCTATCCCTGTCGAGTCATGGCGAAGCCCGTGTGTCGGTTAAAGATACGGGGATTGGCATTAGTCAAGCAGAGCAGGGACAAATTTTTAACCGATTTTACCGTTCTCCTGAAGCCAGAGCGCTCGGCAAAGGGGGCTCTGGCATAGGCCTTTGTATTGCTCAATCTATCGCTGAAGCGCATCGAGGCCATCTGTACGTCGAAAGCAGCGCTGGCCAGGGAAGCGTCTTTACCCTATGCCTGCCGTTACTATTCTGAGTTTCAAAACACCTGATGTGGATAGGTGATACAAACGGCATTTTAGCCAGCCCTATCGTGTTGCTTGGACCCGGCGGAGGATCGCATGCAGTGTCTCAGCTGTGGATTTGCCAATCCAGCAGGCATGAAGTTCTGCGGCCAATGTGGTGCGTCGATCAACAACGCCTGCCAGCACTGTGGGGTTTAACAATCCTGCAGGCTTCAAGTTCTGTGGTGCATGCGGCACGTCTCTCACCACCCCAACGCCAGCCCCGACGATGCCCCAGTCTCAGCAGCCTGCCACCCAACAGGGAACAGAGCCCTTGTCATACACCCCGAAACACCTGGCCGAGAAAATCCTCACCAGCCGTAGTGCCCTGGAAGGCGAACGCAAACAGGTCACTGTCATGTTCGCCGATATCAAGGACTCCACCGAGTTGATCAGGGACCTCGACCCGGAAGCCGCGCAACAACTTCTCGAGGGCGTCATCCACATCATGATGGACGCCGTGCACCGCTTTGAAGGCACGGTGAACCAGGTCTTAGGGGATGGGATTATGGCGCTGCTTGGCGCACCCGTCTTCAGGCGGCGAAATTCCTCTACGAGACGAGCCTATTTCCCGAACGCGTCTATACCTTCAAACATGCCCTCACCCACGAGGTCGCCTACCACAGTCTGCTCCAAGAGCGGCGGCGGGGGTTGCATGGGCAGATTCTGCAGGCGTTGGAAGCGCTGGCGGACGACCGGCGGACAGAACAGGTTGAGCGCCTGGCGCATCATGCCTTCCGCGGCGAGGTGTGGGAGAAGGCCCTGACCTATTTTCGCCAGGCCGGGACAAAGGCCATGGCGCGGTCGGCCTGCCGCGAAGCGATCGTGTTCTACGAGCAGGCGTTGGCGGCTCGTGATCATCAGCCGGCGCGACCTTGATGAGCAGGCGATCGATCTGCGGCCCGACCTGCGGAGTGCGCCGATTGTGCTCAGTGATCTCGAGGGCGTCATCAACGAACTCTGCCAGGCCGAAAGCCCTTGCCAAAGCCTTGGACGATTCACATCGGCTGGGACGGGTCTGGCTCTACCTGGCGCTTCATTTCTATGTCACCGGTGATGATCAGGCGACTGCATTCGGCCAGCATGCCCTCGACCTGGCGATGACTGGCAAAGATACGCGTTTTCAGGCCCAGGCAAACAACTACCTGGGGTTGCTCTACTATTCCCAGGGTGATTATACGCCAAGCAGGGACTACTATCGACAGGCCAGGTCATTACTCGAAGGTGATCTCCTCTACGAGCGCTTTGACGAGGTCGTCTTTCCTGCTGTCCTCACCCGTTACCGGCTGACCTTATGTCTTGCCGAGCTTGGCGCCTTTGCTGAAGGCGTGACTATGGGCACCGATCCGCCTCGCCCAGGACACCACCCTTTCATGGGCGCGTCGTTTTATGCCGACGACATCGTGGTCCCCATGATGTCATAGGGGTCAAGACCCGCACGTCCCGCTCGCATAAACGCCATCGCGTCTTTCGGCTCCATGGTTGAAAAAAAGAACTCCAGGCGGTTGCCGTCGGGATCAAAACAATACAAGCTTTTACTGAGTCCATGATCAGCAGTGAGCTCGATTTTTGCGCCATAATCTTGGAGTCGTTGGTACAGCGCTCTGAGTGCTGCCTCGCCACCATCGATTTCAAACGCGTTGTGGCTGAAGACTTGACTCCCGAGGTGCGCCTCTTCGTCCGCTTTGATCAACGCAATGTCATGATCGAGTTCCCCAAAGGACAGGAACACCATATTCAGCGCTTCCAAGTCGTACATGCGTTCCATGCCAAGTCCTTCGGTGTAAAACCGTGCAGAATTCTCCAGGTCGCTGACAGCCAAGACAACATGGCGAAGTCTAGTAGCCATAACACGTTCCTTTTGTTGTTTATGGCGCTTGGCACATCAAGGTGTGAACATACAGAGAACGACGTTATTAGTATTAACACAGAACTGTGAGAGCATGCAATGATGACGCCCGGTTCCCTTAATGCTATGGAGTCCCTTCCCGTGTTCTGTTAATATAAGC
>JAPULM010000263.1 GCA_027294925.1 bacterium | reverse complement strand
TGTCTGCCTACCCGTGACTTTCCAATGTTGATTGACCTATATATGCAAGGCCGGCTCAATCTCGATGGTTTTGTGAGTGAGACGATCACCCTGGATGGCGTCGAGGACGCCTTCCACAAGATGGAACGCGGTGAAGTGCTGCGCTCGGTCGTGGTCATATAGTGCGACATATGGCAAGGGTCGTTCCCCGCCTTGTCATAACCTCACGCATCAATATACGTGTCGCCGATGTGCCCGGCCTGCCGCAGTTGGTCGATTTCGTTGTCAGACATCCCTAGAAGGTCCCGATAGACGCGATCATTGTGCTGCCCCAGGCAACAGGCGGCCTGTCGAATGCGGCCGGGTGTTCTGGACATCTTCCACAGCATGCCGGGATAGCGATGTGTACCGCACTCACGATGGGTGACGGTCTCGAAAAAGCCGCGCGCGTTGAGCTGCGGGTCAGCATATGCATCCGGTTCCGAGAAGACGGCGCCGGCGGCCACGCCGTGGGCTTGTAAATGGGCCATAACCTGGTGCGCATCTCGCTGGCTGGTCCAGGCGGCGAGGGGCTGGTCGAGCTCATCATGGTGTTGCAAGCGCCCTTCTAGCGTGCTGTAAGCTGCCTGCATAGCCCAATCCGGCTGTCCCAACGCCTGGCAAAGCTGCTGCCATTCCGCATCAGTAGCGACGGCGATCACCACCCAGCGGTCTTCACCTGCGCAAGGGTAACAATTATGCGGCGCCATGGCCGGATGGCGGTTGCCTGACAAGGGGTAGTCGTGCTTGTTCATTGCCACCTGCATGAAATACTCGCCAATGTGCGGTAGCATATTCTCGGCCTGGGCGAAGTCAATAAATTGTCCTGTGCCGGTGCGGTCGCGATAGTTCAAGGCGCAAAGAATCGCCAGGGCGCCCCCGGCACCGCTGGCCGCGTCCATGTAGAACACCTGCTTGGTTGTGCTGAGGTCGGTGTCGGCATAGCCGCGCACTGCAGTCAAGCCGCACAGCGCTTCAACGTTGCTGCCAAACCCCTGGAAGGCTCGGTACGGTCCGCTGTGGCCGAAGGCTGGCATTGAGAGGTAGATGATGTCATCTTTCCAGCTGCGCACGGTGTCGTAATCCAGCCCCAGTTTGCCCATTACACGGATCGCGTTATTTTCGACAATGACGTCACTGACAGCGACCAGGCGACGTGCGATCTCCAGTCCTTCAGAGCGGCTGAGATCAACCGTCATGCTCAACTTGTTGCGGGCATGGGTGTTGAACATCGGATGACGGTCCCACGGGCGTTCGCCAGGGTCCCAGTCCGGATAGCCGCCGAGCAGGTGGGTGGCGTTGGCGATCATCGCCTGCGGCGGGCGTGGTACGAGTCCTCGCGTCGTGCTGGGAAAATGTTGCAGGGATTCTACCCGGATGACCTCAGCGCCGTAATCTGCCAGCATCATGGTGGCATAAGGGCCCGCCCACACAACGGTGAAGTCTAATATCCGAATACCACTGAGGGGTAGCTGGGTCATCGTCACCTTTCCTTAATCTTGGGACGCCCAATGGTATGTCCATTGGGCGAGCGAATTTTACTGAGGTGGTTAGATCACCCCCTGTTTCCTCAGGTCGTCAAGGTCGGGGTCCGACAGCTCCAATCGTTGACGCAATACCGTCTCCGTGTGCTCCCCTAGCAGTGGCGCCCGGCGTACCGGCTGTGCCGGAGATGCCGCCATCCGAAACGGCTCTCGGGTATAAGGCAAGACGCCGGCTTCGGGGTGGTCGACTTCGACAAAATACCCGCGTTCTTTGAAATGCGGATTCTGCAGGACGGCCGACGGCGGATTGACGGCGGTGAACGGCACTCGTTCCGCTTGCATTTTCGCCATCGCCTCAGAGCGTGTGTTTTGCTTCAACCAGTCTTGGAAGATGGCCATGAATGCCGGCCGCTCGTCTTGCTGCATGCGTTCCATTGGGTCCGCAAAGCGCGGATCATCGTTGAGTTCCGGCATGCCCATAGCGGCTAACAAACGCTCCCAGACGTGCGGAAACACCAGGGTTTGGACGTAACCGTCTTGGCAGGCAATGACACCGCTAGGATAGATGCCAATGCCGTTGGCTTCTTCGCGGTAACCCGGTTCGCCGGTGTACTGATAGCCCACCAGGCTGGTGGTGCGTCGATCAATACTGCCGGCATGTACCTCGAACAGCGAGATGTCGATGTGCTGTCCCACGCCGAGTCGACGCTGGCCGAGGACGCCGGTCATGGTGGCGGTGGCGGCCATGTTACCCCCCTGATAGGCCATCAGATTTATCGCCAGACGCAGGGGCTCACGATCCGGTAGGCCCGTGATGTTCATGGCACCGCCCATGGCGTAGATGACCATATCCTGCGCTTTCCAATCGCGATACGGCCCGCTCTGGCCGAAGTTGGAAATGGAGGTCATGACCAGGTTCGGGTTGAGGGCTTCCAGCTCGCTATAGCTCAGGCCGAGTGCCGGCAGGACATGCGGACTAAAATTTTCCACCACTACATCGACCTGCACAACCAACTGGCGTATGAGTGCCTGGCCTTTGGGGTGTTGTAAATTAAGCGTAACGCTCTGTTTGTTCGTATTCAGATGTAAGAATAAGCCACTCTTTTCCGCCTGCGGCTCATCACCCGGAAATGGTCCGGCTAGCCGGGCTGGATCGCCACTGCCGGGCCGTTCGATTTTGATCACCTCCGCCCCGTAGGTCGCCAGCAGTTTGGTGCAATAGGGACCGGCAATGTGATGGGTGAGATCGAGTACCGTGATATCGTCCAGTGCGCCTCCCGGCATGGCGTTCTCCTTGATTGGCCCGGTGTCAGTTGTAAGATCATTGCACGTCGGTATAACTGCAACGGATGAACGGCGACAAATGTTGTTTATCGGGCAAGGTCATTTAGTTCTCAGTTCTCCCTCGCCCTGACCATGGAGATGGAGAAGATTGATGTCGAAGTATTTAGCGCCTGGCTGTGGTGCGAAACCGCACGCCCGGTCGGGCCGAGCCGCCGCCCAGAGCGACCGGTGAGCCATCAGCGCGCCAGCAGCCAACCCCGCTCAGCGCGCCGCTGTCAGGATCAAACCGAATACCGTTCATACCTCCGCCAACCGCCGCGACGTCAGCCATGTGATGACCGCGTGCGGCCAGCTTGTCTCGAATCGCAGGCGGGACCGCTGCTTCGATTTCCAGCTCCTGCCCCTGTGTCCAGATGCGTGGCGCTTCGACCGCCTCTTGCAGGCTCATGCCGTGATCAATGACATTGACCAGCGCTTGCAACACACTAGGAAAGATGCGCACGCCGCCTGGCACGCCCAGGGCCATGAAGGGTTGTCCGTTCTGTGTCACAATGGTGGGCGACATACTGCTCACTGCCCGCTTGCCGGCGCTAACGGAATTGGCCTGGCCGGGATGTGGGTCAAACAGGGCCATGGTGTTGTTGAGTAGGATGCCGGTGCCCGGCGCCATCACTTTGGCACCAAATGCATTATTGATGGTTTGTGTCATGGCGACCATATTGCCGTCGGCGTCAGCCGCGGTGACATGGGTGGTGGTGGCGGATTCAACCGGTCCCGGAACCCCGGGGATAGGCGCCTGCGCCTTGGTCATATCAATTTCTGCCCGCCGTTCGGCCGCATACGCCTCTGAAATGAGCCACGCCACCGGCACCTCGGTATTAATCGGATCACCCAGATGGACGGCACGGTCGCTAAAGGCGATCTTAAAACACTCGGCCAGCAGGTGCAGGGTATCGGGCGTGCCAAACCCCATAGCGGTGACATCGAATGCTTCCAGAATGCGCAAGATTTGTAAAATGTGGACGCCACCCGAGCATGGCGGTGGCGGTAAGGTGACCTCATAGCCGCGATAGGTGGAGGTCAAGGGATTGCGCCGTATGGTGCGATAGGTTCGCAAGTCGTCAATGGTCAGGATGCCGCCGTGTTGCTGTATACCGTGCGCAATGGTTTGCCCCAGAGCGCCGCCGTACAGCGCCTCAGCGCCTTCTTTGGCGATGCTGCGCAAGGACTCGGCCAGCGCCGGTTGCCGTATGAGATCGCCGATGTTTGGGGGCTGACCATTGGGCAAAAAGAGGCGGGCGGTTTCTGGCTCGAGTGCCAGCTCGGCCTGGTTGTCCTGAATGAGTTCGCGTAGATACTGACTAGCGTGGAAGCCGCGTTCGGCGTGTCGGATGGCGGGCTGCATCACTGTTTCCAGGTCGAAGCGTCCCTGCGTGTCGATTAGCTCTGCCCAGGCTTTCAGGGTGCCGGGCACGCCGACTGCCAGGTAGCCAAGGCGGTTCTGCCGGCCCTCGGTCTCCATATAGTCAGGCCAGGTATCCGATAGCGGCGTATACAGCTCCGGGGTGGCGGCAGCGGGCGCGGCCGAGTAGTTGTCGACAATGATAAATGTTCCATCGGCCAGACGGATGTTGGTCCAACCGGCGCCAAACAGGCCGACCATCATCGGCTCCACCACATTGAGGGTAAACAGGGTGGCAATCGCCGCATCAATGGCGTTGCCGCCCATCGCCAGCATTTCGAGACCGGCAGCGGAGCCTAGTGGATGGTTGGACGTCACCACGCCGCGGCTGCCAGTGACGGGGGATTTTTCGGTATCGAACACGGCGCCGGCTTTGGTGCGCCAGATTGATGAGGGTTGCATGAACGAAGACCTCACTTAGAGACTGTCTGAAAATTTTGATTGTCAACGGAATATGTTTCAATATACCGCGTAGGTTGGGTTGAGTACAGCGAAACCCAACGTCTTTCGGAATGCCTGGTCAACCCGGCAGGTTTCTGCTACCATCCGGCGCGATTTGTGCAATCCATCACCATATCAAGTCTACAACATGCGGAGGGTTTACCCGTGAGCCAGTATTATGACGAAGCGATGATTCCCGACGAGATGCGACGCAATTTTGACGTGTACGAGCGAATTCGCCATATCGGCTTAGCGCTGGGTACATTTGAAGAGAATGTGGTGTCGCTAGCTAATGCTAATATTGCTGGGGTGGTGATCCACCAGAGCGGCCTGGTTTACTTGTCCGGTAATACGGCCGGCACCTATCCGATGAACGACGATGAAGACCGCATCAAGCATGGGCAGGAGGCCGCCCAACATGCCGCTGATGTGCACATGCGGCGTTTGCATTGGGCCTTGAGTTGTGGCGGGGAGGGGGATTTGAACGATGTGCTGTATACGGTGAAGGCACTGGGCATGGTGGTATCGCCCGGCGGCGGCGCCAGCAGTGCCGGACCACCGGTGACGAATGGGTTTTCGTTCCGCTGGCATTCGGTGTTTGGCGGTGGCCGGGGCGATTTTGCCGTCGACGGGGTTGATCCGGGTGGTTTTGCCGGGGTCCATGCCCGCAGCGCGATTGGCGGCTTTGATGGCCGTTTTTCGATTGAGCCCGAAATTATTGTGGCCATTCCGCCTGCCCTGGCGCAGGCTATTATTTGCCACCGTGGTTGGTTGTTTCCGCTCCCGCCGGTGATGCTGGAGAAGGTGCGGGCGCTGCCGCGTTAGGGCTTGGCACCACGTAATCAGATGGGCAGGTCGCTGGGATTGAGAAAATTGATTGATTTTGATAGCTGGTGTATGGTTATGATAATTTATCATTATTGCTTGCCGGATGCATAGTGGAAAGGGGCACAGAGCATGATTCTTGCCAAATCGATTGTTGAAGCGCTCGCTTGAGCGCCATCGCGTCTCCGGCCATCTACCGATCAGCGACCCCGAGGTGTTGAGAGGCCGCCACCATGAGGCATTGCAGACCGTTGTCGAGCCGGAGGAAGATGGGTTGGCGGTCTGGTTCCTGCGCGCCGTTCCCAGCGTCACCACATACGCGTCGGACCCAAACAGGGGGGCGGAAAGCAGCAAGCATGAACGACTTTCGCCACGCTGCCATGGAGACAAGCATGAAGCGACGGGTTCTAATCACCGGCACCACCTCGTTACATGGCTGGCCGTTGTACAACGCGTTGACGCAACAGCTGGGCGCTGCACGGGTTTTTGGCGTTTGCCCGCCGAAAACGAAACCCGCTCTGTTCCCGGACGGCAATGTGACGCCTTGCTGTGTGAATGATCGTGATGGCCTAGAACGGATTTTCGATCAATTCGAGCCCACCCATGTGATTCATGCTGCCGGCATCTGTGATTTAGACGTATGTGAACAATGGCCGAGTTTGGCTTATCAACGTAACGTTGAAGGGACGGCAAACATTGTATCGTTAAGTCGGGATTGTTACCTGCTGCAGGTGAGCACTGATCTGGTGTTTTCCGGCAACCGCCCGCCGCTGGATGGCTACACCGAAAGCTGTCAGCCCGATCCGATTAGCATGATTGGCAAGACATTCAGGCAGGCCGAAAACATTGTGCAACAACTGCCCAAGGCAGCCATCATACGCAAAGGCTTGCCGATGGGCCCGTCGTTCAGCGGCCGTAAGGGCCCTATTGACTATCTGGCCTACCGTTTTAGCCGCGGCAAACCCCTGACGCTATTCTACGATGAAATGCGTTCGGCCCTGTCGAGCCAAGATTTAACCCACGGCTTGCTCAAACTTTTGCGCCTGGAAGTCCGCGGTTATTTTCACTTGGGCGGGCCAAAGAAAGTGAGTTTGTACGACATTGGTAAGTACGTCATTGACAGCAGGGCGTATGATCCGGTTTGCTTGATACGAGCCTCGCGCTTTGCAGATACCTCAGGGCTACCACGCATTGGCGATGTGGCGCTGAATTCGCAACATGCCTATGACACGATGCATTATACGCCAAAACCATGGCCATAAACGCCGGGTAAACTAAAGAGGAGGAAGATGCCCTGATCCCTCTGCAAGAGGCCATCTTACTGCGCTATACGGGGATGGAAGGGAAGCATCTTGATGACCGCATACATAGCGGGCATTTGGTCCGGCTGTCCGTCAAGGGTGGCGAAATGCTCGCTGAAATGCCCATCGCCCCGTGGCGTAATCTCAAAATGCAGCTGACCGATCGCGACGGCAAGGTGATCCCCAGTGATCTCTATGCCAAGGTGATGGACGGCCGACCGCAGGGGCTGTCGGGATGTTACGTGCGATTTACCTCGGTGCCGCTGGATGTCGCGGTGTTTTTGCGTCAGGTT
The DNA here is from genome assembly GCA_027294925.1 of bacterium. The sequence goes on along the minus strand of JAPULM010000263.1, from coordinate 6,872 downwards.
CTGGGGGCGAGTGCTGCTTGACAATCTGCTGGACGTGTCTATCTCCAAGGATATAATCACATGCCGTATATCTATCGTTATGAAAACGGGCGTTTTAGCCAGTTTGACAAACCGGTGGTGCGCGAGCAGCCTCTGACCATTATGGTGAACGGTGTCGAGCGAGCGACCTTTCTTTGTACACCGGTGAAGCTGGATTACTTGACCGTCGGTTTCCTGGCTTTTGAGGGCATCATTAGCGGTCTTGACGATATCCGAGATCTCGATGTGGACCGCGAAAATGGTGTGGTGGAGGTTGAACTGAAGACGCAACCGGTCTGGCCCCAAAAGCGTGTGTACACCTCCGGCTGTGGCATGGGACTGACCTTTACCTTGCGCTATTCACATTATCGGCCGTTGGACAGCGATTTGACCTTGACGCCAGAGCAGATTTTCCCCCTCATGCAGCAGCTGTTTGAGAGCGCCACGATGTATAAAGCCTCGCGTGGTATCCATGCGGCAGCGCTTAGCGATACGGAGCAAATTCTGCTTACGGCCGAGGATGTGGGGCGTCACAATGCGCTTGACAAGATTTTGGGCGAGGCGATAATGAAGGGAATTCCGACCCGCGGCTGTATCCTCTTGACCAGTGGGCGGATTTCGTCAGAGATGTTACGCAAAGGGGCGTATATGGGAACGCCGTTTCTGATTTCTCGCACCTCTCCCACCACGCTGTCGATCGAGGCCGCCAAGCGTCTCGGGCTCACCCTCATCGGGTATGTTCGGCGTAATAGTTTTAACCTCTACACACATCCTGAGCGGTTGCGGTGTTAGGACACCTCTGCATCGATGACCGAAGCGGCGCTGGCCGCAAACGTATTGGACCAGGAGGCTTGAAGCATGACATCTTCTTGGCGCCGGCAGGGGACTTGTGGCTCCAAGCGCCTATCATCTCACGGCACTTTTGCTTATTCTTGGGACGACCCCTGGCAGGATTGCCTCGACCGGGTATGGTGGTCTGGATGCGGTAAATCCACCCCGATGCATATTGGCTCCTGTTTCCAGGCCACCTTGTGGTGGATTTGCAATTTATAGCGATACATTGTTGGTGTGTTGGGCCTGATCTTTGGTGCTGGGGAGCGACTCCTACAGCATCGTGGCTTGCAGACGCTGCTCTTGTTTCTAATTCTCCTCACTGCTCAGGGCGTGGCGCTTTCCTTTGGCATTCATGCCGCGCATGTACATATCCGCCTCGGCGCATTATCACTATCCTCATAGCTTATCTCACATGAGCGCGTTTTATGCCACTGCGTTATAGCCGCAGGCCATGCAGGTGCTGCCGGGCACTACCCGAGTGCCGGCGCTATGCCAAGGGAGTGGCGGGTATGGTCGTGAGGGCTTAGCGATCGTCTAGGTCTACTGTGCTGCGTTCGGGTTTTAGCTTGAAAAGTGTGTTTGGAGTTCTTATCCTCATCCTCTGCTGTTATGACTGCTTGCGTGGAAGCTGTAACCGGCTTCCGCAGAGAGGAGGAAGCCAAACGTGGCGCCCGACAACGCCGAGACGCCATCTACCTTTACGCCAATCAGCTACTGGACATTATTACATCGTAATCGGCCTTATCGCCGTTTGTGGTTTGGCCAGGTGGTTAGCCTGTTGGGTGACTGGTTTCGCCTTATCGCGCTGTATCACCTGGTGCTGCAGTTGACCGATGCATCGGGCCTGGCACTGGGCGGGGTAATCATTGCTCAAACCCTGTCCTTGTTTGTCTTGAGTCCGGTGGCCGGGGTTGTGGCTGACCGCTTGAGCCGTAAGACCATTATGATTGCGGCAGATATCGTTCGCGCTGTGTTGACCCTGGGTTTTTTGTTCCTTACCTCTCCGGATCGACTGTGGATCGCCTATGGCTTAACAGCAGTTGTGATGGCGGTGTCTTCTTTTTTCCATCCTGCCTTTGTGGCGACTATTCCCAATCTAGTCAAACGTGAAGAATTGGTCACCGCTAATGCCTTGTCCAGCGCTACTTGGGCCGCCATGCTGGCCATCGGGTCGGCCTTAGGAGGACTGGCGACGTCCTGGTTGGGCGTCCAAGCCGCCTTTGTGATTGATGCGTTTTCTTATCTCATTTCGGCGGCTTTTATCGCCACCGTGACGGTTCCGATGCGCTCGCAGGCGGGGGCAACGGTTGACCCTTCAGCCGGTCAGAGCGCTTGGCGCAACTTTAAGCAAGGGGTGCGTTATATGTGCGCCCGCTCGCACGTTCTGCGTTTGCTATCGGTCAAGGTATGGAGTACAGGCATTGGAGGCAGCATGATGCTCTTGTATACCATTTTTGCCGAGCAGGTGTTTTTTGCCGGAGCGGTGGGAATGGGCGTTTTATATATGGCGCGCGGCGTCGGCGCCACCATCGGGCCCTTGCTGGCGCGCCGTATAGTCGGCGAATCGCCACCGGCGATGTTCCGCATGATCGGCTATGCTTTTTTAATCATGGCCGGTTTGTATGTGGTGTTTGCAACCATGCCGACGCTATGGTTGGCAGCGGCGGCCTTGTGCCTAGGAACCATGGCGTCCAATGTGCTGTGGGTGTTCAGCTCGACATTGCTGCAGCTCAGTGTGCCGGATACCTACCGTGGCCGGGTCTTTTCGACCGATTTTGCCTTGTTTACCATTCTCATGTCGGTGTCGACATTCTGCGTTGGCTGGGCTTTGGATTATCTTGAGATCAGCGTGCGGGTGCTGACGGCAATTATTGGCGGCATTTTGTTCTTGCCTGGAATATGGTGGCTATTGCCGGCGACACGGGGTGTGCTGCCTGCTGAGCTGTCATTAGACGGATCGGCAGGTGGGGGCGAGGTGTCTTGATGGTCGATTTTTAGCATGGCGCTGTACTAGGCAATGGGTCGGCTACTGTGGTAGTATGTACCCCGGCTGCGCTAAGCGCGCCACGACGTTTGATTGTCACGAGATGTACAACCGGCATTTTGCGGTGTGAGCGCCTTAGCCGTACAAGGAGTGGATGATGCAAGGTAAAGGGGTGGTATTCGTCACCGGTGATCGTCTTGGCAATCAATTAAGCGAGCTGTTGACACAAGCCGGTTGTCAGGTGATCCGGGGGCCTGAATCCAACCCGCCTGCCATGACGATTTTACCGCCTGAGGAGTGGCCACGTCTATTTGGCGAAACGGATGTCGTGGTGGTGAGTCCGCGCGACTTTTGCAGCAGAGCGATAATGGCGTCCGCGCCGCGTTTGCGGGCGGTGGTGTCGCCCGTGATTGGGGTGGACACCATTGATATGGACGCCGCCAATGAGATGGGACTTATCGTTGGGCATGGCGCTATGCCTGAGAATTATCTCGGTGTGTCCGAATCCACCGTGATGCTGATTGCTGCGTTATTGCTTGATCTACACGGTAAAGAGAAGATTCTACGCAGCAATGCTCCGCGTCCGGCCCGGCTCAAGGCGCGTATGGTGCGCGGCAAGACCATCGGCCTCATTGGTATGGGACGCACCGCGCGTGGGGTGGTCGAACGCCTGGCGGGCTGGGGCGTCAACATACAAGCCCATGACCCCTACGTGAGCCAGGCGCAAGCGCCGGCTGGTGTTGCCATGGTTGAGTTGCCGGGGCTGTTAAGTTCGAGTGATGTGGTGAGCGTCCATGTAACCCTGACGAGCGAGACGCGTCATATGCTTGGCGCCGCCGAATTACGCGCTATGCGGGCTGATGCCTTTCTGATTAACACCGCACGCGGTCCTGCGGTTGACGAACAAGCGCTGTATCACGTCCTCAAGAGCGGTCATCTCGCAGGCGCCGCTGTCGATGTCTTTGAACAAGAGCCGTTGCCACCGGAGAGCCTGCTACGTGAGCTGGACAACGTCATTCTGACCCCGCATATGGTCGGTCATTCACAGGAACTGAACGCTGCGATTCCGCCTGCAGCGGCTGAAAACGTATTGCGGGTTTTGCGCGGCGAGCTGCCACTGTATGTGAAAAATCCTGAGGTCGTTGCGGCCTGGCGTCTGCGTCTGGCGTCTCTGGATACGCTGCGTTGAGACATGCAGCAGGTTGATGGTGGGCGATTAGAAGGGGCAAATACGATGTATGAGCACATTCTGGTTGCAACGGGAGGCTCTCCATGGTCTGATGCCGCTGTTGCTTATGCGATTGCCATTACCGTCCGTACGGGTGGTACGCTGCATATTTTGACGGTGCTTACCAATCCTGCTGTCTATGCCACGCCTGACGTCATGGGGGGGAGCGAAGTGGTGGCTGAGATTATGGAACGTGACGGGCATGAACTGCTGGCTCGGGCTGCCGATCAAGCCCGGCAGCATGAGGTGGCTTGCGCAGTCGAGTGCCGCTGGGGTGGGGTGTCGGAAATGATTCTGCAAACGGCTGACGAAGCCGCTTGCGATCTGATCGTGCTTGGGGCGCGCACGGTGACGGGTTGGAAACGTCTACGCCTCGGTCATATTACCAATGCCGTGGCCTCTAAAGCAAAACAGCCGGTGTTATTTGTCAAACAACCGCCAAGCGTAACGCCAGGTTCGCCCTTGGGACGTCGTATCTTGGTTGCAACCGGCGGTTCCCCGTGGTCTGATGCCGCTGTGGACTACGCCATTGCCCTGGCCCAGCGGGAACATTTTACCCTGTGCCTGCTCTACGTGGTGCCAAAAAAGCGCCGGCTGCGCCGCGGCATGGACGAACTTGATGGTGAACATATTTTACAACGATCGCAAACACGTGCTACAAACGCAGGCGTTGACACGACAACGGTATTGGCGCATGGCGATGTGGCGCGCACGGTTGTAGACACTGCAGTCGAACAAATGTGTGACGCCATCATGCTGGGCTCACGTGGGGCGACGGGCTGGAAACGGCTTATGATCGGCGGTATATCCAATGCGGTAATTGTCACCACGCAGCTTCCTGTGCTGGTGGTTAAGTCTTTTCTCGGCGTTTGACCGGTCTATTTGCCGCTAGTATTTTGCCAAATCCACCCTGATCATCTCCGCTAGTGTAATTTGGTCTTGTTATGTGCATATGATGCGGTATGATAGGCTCGGCTGGCACCATGCACCGTTTCGTCGAGAAAAGGGGAACGTATTATATGCCACGCCGTTACCCCTATTGCCCGCACTGTTCCTCGTCGTTTGTCGACAAACTTTTACACGGGTACACGCGGCAAGTTTGTCCGGACTGTGGATTTGTCTTCTGGCAAAACCCTGCGGTTGGCGTTGCAGTGATTATTTTGGACGGCGATCGGGTGGTCCTGGGGCGTCGATCCCGAGGTGTGTACCAGGGGGCTTGGTGTATTCCGTGTGGCTATGTTGAATACGACGAAGAGGTGCGCTTGGCGGCACAACGCGAGTTTCAAGAAGAAACCGGCCTGGTGGTCGAGGTGGGCGAGGTTTATGCGGTACATTCGAATTTTCATAATCCGGCCATGCACACGGTAGGGATCTGGTTTCGAGGTGTGGTGAAGGGCGGCGCGCTACAGCCGGATGATGATCTCGACGAAGTTGCCTATGTGGCCTTACGCGATTTGCCAGCCAACCTGGCGTTTCCTACCGATCGATTGGTTCTCGATCAATTGCACGGTGACCTTTACGGGTTTGCGTGAAACTTAAAGAGGATGGAGAGTGACCATGAATAAACGCTTAGTCCGGATAGTTGTGGCTATGTTGTGCGTCTTTATCTATGCCAGTGGTGTTCCAATGGCAACAGCTGCACAGCAGGAACAACTCATTATCGCCTTGCCGGATTTTGGTAATCAGGTGCCGGTGCCCTGGCAGGAGTTTGCCTTTGGTAAGAGTTATATGCGGTTGATCTATACGGCGTTAGTTGGCACCACGGATGCTGGCAAGTTGTCAGCTGATCTGGGAGCAGCCAAAAAGTGGGAGATGGCGCCTGATGGCAAGACCTGGACCTTCTGGTTACGCGACAACATTACCTTCCACAATGGCGATCCACTAACGGCGGCGGATGTCAAGTTTAGCATTGAGAAGCTGATGGCGCCGCAGGCGGTGGCATCCTACATCGGGCGGTTACGTGCCCAGATTGCATCCATCGAGGTGGCTGAGCCGTACAAACTGGTGATTAAGGCCAAAAAACCAGCCCTTTTTTTACCCTGGGATTTATCTGATATTCAGGGTACGGAGGGGATGATCCAGCCCAAGGCGCACACCGAGAAAGTTGGCGATGACGCGTTTGCCAAGAATCCGGTGGGCAGTGGACCTTATAAAGTTGTTGAGCGCCGTCATGGAGATTTCATCAAACTTGAAGCGGTGCCCAACCATTGGGCTATCGGCACCCCCAAATATAAGACCGTTATAATTAAAAAGGTGCCTGAGGAGAGTACCCGTATCGCTATGTTGCAAACCGGTGAGGCGGATGTGGTCAGTGTGTCGCGTGAACGCTCACCTGAGCTGAAAGACCTGGGCTTCAATATTTTTACCAAGTCGCGCTGGTCGATCCTGGGCATGTATCTGCACGAGCAGTGGCGCTCCAATTTGCCGATTTCCAAGCTAAAAGTGCGGCAGGCCCTGAATTTGGCGATCGATCGTAAGGAGTTGGCGGAATTTGTCTTTGCCGGCATGGCGGTGCCCGGGGTGGCTTATCCCATCCCTAGTCGGGCGCCAGGAACGGATGCGAAGCTGGAACCTTATCCCTTCGACCCTGAGAAGGCCAAGCGGTTGTTGAAAGAGGCCGGTTATCCTAACGGTTTCGAGGTTACGATGTATTCGTATACCCGGGCTGACGTGCCGGAGATGCCGCGCTTCGTCGAGGCGGTGGCAGGCTATTTTGCCGACATTGGCGTCAAAGCAAAGATCGTATCTACCGAGTATGCATCGTACCGCAAGAAACGGCTGGGCTTCGAGCTGCCAGGGGATACGGGA
>JAPULM010000262.1 GCA_027294925.1 bacterium | reverse complement strand
ATTGAATTTAGCAATGAAATGTCCAAACAAAACCTACTCATAGAGTGCCATGAATATACACACTTTTAAGATTTTAAATAGGGTTTATGTGAACAAATCGGTAGCTGCACTGTGTTTGCCCTGTCAAACTGAGGCGTTATTCCAGCAGCAGTTAGATCGACCTGACCTTGCATTCGATTCATTTGAAAAGCAGGCAACGAGAAGCTGATTCTGTCACGCTAACTAACCGGAGTGAAAAACCAGGCTATGGACAATATCGCTTTTATGGATGCAACGGCACAGGCTGATCTGGTTCGCCGCAAGGAGATCTCAGCAGTCGAATTGGTAGACGCTGCGATTGAGCGAATTGAACGTCTCAATCCAAAAATCAACGCCGTTACCATGCCATTTTTTGAACTCGCCCAAAAGGCCGCTGCAAACGCATCAACGGATGCAGTATTTGCCGGGGTGCCGTTTCTGCTGAAGGATCTTGTGTCGGAATATGCCGGCACGCCACGAACTGATGGTTCCGCCTTTCCCGCCGGTCATTACATCTCAACGGAGGATTGCGAGCTTGTTCGCCGCTACAAGCAAGCAGGGCTGATTATCCTGGGCAAAACAAATTCGTCTGAGTTTGGTCTGGTACCGACTACAGAGCCCCAGCACTACGGCCCTACGCGAAATCCGTGGGACACCAGTCTCGGTACGGGGGGCTCAAGTGGTGGGTCGTCTGCGGCAGTGGCCACAGGTATGGTCGCAGCGGCCCATGCAAATGATGGAGGTGGTTCTATTCGTATTCCCGCCTCGTGCTGTGGGCTGGTGGGTCTAAAACCCACACGCGGACGCAACTCACTTGCGCCGAATTACGGCGATATTGCCGGCGGTATCATCTGTGAGCATGTTGTCACACGTTCGGTACGAGATAGCGCCGCCATCCTGGATGCCACGGCCGGTCCCATGCCGGGTGATCCATACGCGCCAATAGCGCCGGAAAGACCCTATATCGAACAGCTAGGACGTGATCCGGGACGTCTGCGTATTGGTTTAGGGACGGTGCCTCTGAGTGGAAACCCCGCACATCCAGACTGCATCGCCGCAGTAGAGTCGACAGCCCGGTTATGCGAGGAATTGGGACATGTTGTTGAGGTGGAATCGCCACAGATTGACGGTCAACGGATGCTGAAGGCTTTCGGCGCGGTATTAATCAATTATCTGTGCTGGTCAATCAAATCCTGGGGGCAAACAACGGGTCATACACCGCTTGCAGAGCATTTCGAGCCGATGACATGGAAAATGTTTCAAAGTGGTATGCGTCAAACAAGTGGTGATTACCTGATGGCCATGCAGGAATTGCAGCAGATCAATCGCGGTATCAGTCGCTTCTTCATCGATTATGACGTCTGGTTGACACCGACCCTGGCGGTGCCACCGGTCCCGCTGGGTTACTTTGAGTATAGCTCCGATACACGCGATCAATATTTTGCGCGGCTGGCTGAATTCACCGGTTTTACCTTGATTGCCAATGCCACCGGCCAGCCCGGGATCTCATTACCCTTACACTGGAACGATGATGGCCTGCCAATAGGTGTACATTTTACCGGCCGCTACGGTGATGAGGCGACGTTAATCTCGCTTGCTGCCCAACTGGAACAGGCGCGGCCCTGGTCTGGCCGGCGGCCGCCGTTGGCGCACACAGTTGATAAGTCGGGCGCGCCCGAGTCATAGTAGAACCTGGAGGACAACGAATGACAGTAACTCAATATGAGGTCCGCGGTGAGGCGGGCTGGATCACCCTTGACTCCCCGGAGAATCGCAACGCTCTTTCAACACCACTGGTTGAAGAACTGGGGACGCATCTGCGCACGGCCATGGGCGATTCCGCCGTACGTGCGATCGTGCTAACCGGCAATGGTCCAGCCTTCTGTGCCGGCGCCGATCTCAAGAACCGCGGTGATGCAATAGCCCCGGGCAGCGATAAAGCGAATCCCTTTGTCGAAATCCTGCGTCTTATGTGGGATGGCCCAAAACCTGTGATCGTGGCAGTCAACGGCCACACCTTTGGCGGCGGTATCGGTCTGGTCGCCGCCGCTGATATTGCCGTGTCTATAGAGAGTGCAAAGTTCAGCTTCAGCGAGGTCCGGCTTGGTCTCATCCCGGCGATGATCTCCGTCGTCGTGCTCCCCAAGATAGGCTCCAGCCAGGCCATGCGCCTGTTCCTGACCGGCGAACGCTTCACCGCTGCCGCCGCCCGGGACTACGGACTCCTGCATCGGGTTGTCGCCGCGGACACACTGATCGAAGCTGTGCAGGAAGAAGTCGATGCAATCGCTGCCGGTGGTCCCCTGGCCGTCGCTGAGGCCAAGAAGCTGATCCGCACGGTCGCGCACCTGCCGATGGACGAAGCCTTCGCCTACGCTGAAGAAAAGATCAACATGATGTTCCGCTCCGAGGAGGCCGCCGAGGGCATGGCCGCCTTCGCCGATAAGCGAAAACCGGAATGGTAAACCTTGCCGGATATTAAGCGCTTGAATAGTCTAATTCAGTGGATATCTGTCCAGCACCGGTCCCAAGGCTTGTTTAAGCTCATCGAGATAAGGCTCATAATTCCTCCAATGATCCAGGGCACCACTGTATATAGGTTGTCTAACCTGCTCGGAACTTGCTGTTCGCACCGGGCGCTGGGTCTCATGAAACTGCAAACAATTCTCCTCGAAAGGCAGCCCACAATGGTCAAGCATGCGCCGTAC
>JAPULM010000261.1 GCA_027294925.1 bacterium | reverse complement strand
TTGCATACAGGGATGCCGCCTGGGCAGACACGCGGCCTTCCTTCAAATCAAACTGCACTATCGGCTTGGCCAGGGCCATGTATTCCATAATTTTATTCATGGTGGACAAATCATTCATGACATTTGCCTCATCCGGATTGATACAGACATCGGCGGTATTTAGCATCTCCAACATTTCTTGGTCCGGCACGCGGCCGGTAAACGTTACATAATCGGCAATCCTTAACTCATCCGCGTATGTTTTTAACCGCTCGAGCTCCGTACCCCCACCAACAAGCCCAAAATGAACGTCGGTGCGTCTCAGATCGTACACAAGGTGTCGTACAGCGCGGAGCAAATAGTCGATCCCCTCTTGTTTACCCATGACGCCTACGTAGCCGACCAGGTGCTTTCTGCCTTTCTTGAGCGACTCCTTGAGTGGCAAGAGGCAGAGCCTGCTAAGATCCGGTCCGCTCCGGACAACAAACACGCGCTCGGGATCCATACCACCTCTTTCGATAGCGATGCGCTTGTAGGATTCATTCGTCGCGATGGAAATGTCCGCTGTTCGGAATGTCCACCGCTCCCAGGTTAGCATCAATTTGTAAAAGATATCCCGGCGTCCGAACTTGGCTTCGTAGAGCTCAGGATTGATGTCGTGATGATCGAATAGGAACTTCTTGCCAAAGAGCTTGAAAAACAAGCCAATAAGAAAAATTGTGTCAGGCGGATTGCAGGCGTGAATTGCATCAAATCCGCGGGTCAGGAGCACACGCCAGGCGAGTACAAACTCGCAGGATAAGGCGAGCGAATATTCGAGTGCGTAACCAATGACACTTGACGCTTCTACCGGAAGTCTGTGGCGATAGATATGGATACCATCAATCACATCGTGCGTTTTCTCATACCCCTTTGCTTTGGGACATATCACAGACACTTGATATCCGGCCTGCTGCAGCGTCGTCGCCTCTTGCCAGACACGACGGTCAAAAGGCACTGGAAGATTTTCGAGAATAATAAGGACCCGGCGGGATTCTGTAGCGAGCATAAAGGTCTATCATTCTTGGTCGTTTGAGATCGCCGTCAATCAAGAACGTAGGTAGAAGGACAGACGGGGCTGTAAAGGTTCATCCACCCCGAGACGCGTTGCCGTTGTTCTATTTCGCGGATTCGCCTGGACGGCATTTAGCAAAAGGCGCATCCCGTCTCTGGTTTCATCCGGACGGAGGCAGCGAAGCTCTCGAGTCAGCTATCACCAGCAAATGCCGTCATACCTTCCGGACTCACTGCGGATGTCAATAATCCGGACAAAGTCTACGACCACCTGGCCCGGGCGCAACTTCGTAAGAACGGCCCGGAATTCCTCCGCGCCGTTACCGATCACAACTGTGTCGGCAAAGCTCAGCACATCGTCGACATTGTCCACCATTAGCTTGGAAATATGCGGAATTCGATTGAGTATATAGTCACGGTTGGCGCCAACAAGGCTCGCAAGTTTCACGTTACGGTCATAGAGCCGTAGGTCATAACCCTTGCCGATCAATCTCTCAATGACTTCGATCACAGGACTTTCGCGCAAGTCGTCCGTGCCCGCTTTGAAGCTGAAACCTAGGACTCCAACTTTCTTATTTCCTTTGTCCAGGATCAGTCTTATGCCACGTTCCACCTGGCGCTCGTTGCTTAGGAGTATGGCGTTGAGAACGGGCAGATCCAGATCAAGGCTACGCGCTTTGTATGTCAATGCCCGCAGGTCCTTTGGCAAACAAGAGCCGCCGAAAGCGAAGCCCGGCTTGAGATAGTAGGGTGAGAGGTTCAACTTAGTGTCGTTGCAAAATATCTCCATTACCCTATGGCCGTCTATCCCGAGTTCTTTACAAACGTTTCCGATCTCGTTGGCAAAGGACACCTTCAAAGCGTGCCAGGCGTTATCCGTGTACTTCACCATCTCCGCCGTCTTGAGATCGGTGCGGATCAATGGTGCCTCCACGGTTTCATAGAGCTGCGCCAGTATGTCACCGCTGCGCTGATCCATCTCTCCGATCACGGTCTTCGGTGGATGATCAAAATCGTGTACGGCGCTTCCCTCACGTAAGAATTCCGGGTTGATACAAACTCCAAATTCCTCCCCGGCTGTTTTTCCCGAATTTGCCTCGAGGGTCGGTATGACAACGTTGCGCATGGAACCAGGAAGCATCGTGCTCCTTGCGACCACGACATGAAAACCGGCTTTATTCCAAAGCGCCCTGCCGATTTGCTCGCACACGCGCCGGACGTACGTTAGATCAAGATTTCCATTTAGCTGGCTTGGCGTGCCCACGCAGATAAATGAGAGGTCTGAACCCTCGATAGCCTCCTCGACCTCATCTGTTGCGCTCAGCCGACCTTGCTTTACTGCAGCGTTGATCATCTCTTCAACCTGAGGTTCGACTACCGGCGTCTTTCCCTGGTTGATCAATTCCACTTTTGTGGGGGTCGGATCAACGCCAATCACCTCATGCCCGTCTCTGGCTAGGCAAGCCGCCGATACCGCGCCGACGTAACCGAGTCCAAAAACGCTGATTTTCATTTTCCGTTCACCTCGTTGAGCGTAAGTGCAAGCAATTACCCGCAAGTTATTTCAGTGCATAACGTATGTGTACCGTGGATCCAGATACTGCTGACTGCTGTGGTCATTGATACTTTCGCACCGAATCTACGTGACGTCCAACCGATTGGCGGATCTGATTTTGCAATGGTAATCTCGAATCTCATCTCCGGACGTTCCTTGGGGCAGCGATAAGGGAATGGCCATGGCCGACTGGAATACCACCTTTCTATCGCGCGTCGACCGAGAAGCACCATTTGAAGGCCGAACGCCTGCGCCGGGAGGTGAAGTGACCCCTAGCTTCCTATGCACAGGTTTAGGCCTGCCCTTTGGGAGTGCGCCTACTCCAGGCTGCGCCTAGGGGAATACAAGCGAGAAAAGCTAGAAAAGGAATCAACGGTACGGAATATCTCGCTAACCCCAAGATCGGCAGATGGACCGCAACATAGTACGCTATGAACAGAATCATAGGACCAACACGCCTAGCTTGGCCATTTCTAATACATAAATAGAGGCCTGTGATGGCAAGTATGAGGAATGGAAGTTGTACCCCTATATTTAAGCCGGTTGACAACTTCGTTCTCCCCCCAAACCAAAAGCGATAAAGGTTTAAGAGTGAGCATCTTACCAATAACGAGGGCGACTCCTGGTATTCATCTCGGACTCTCTTCCAAAGATAGGCACCAAATTCTACTTCGTCCTCGCTAGAGTAAAAGTACGGAATAAATCCTTGCCTGAACAACAACCCGCGCTGCTTGGCCAATTGTGCCTGTTGCCTGGCTGCATGTCTCACAAGTCTTTGCACATCATTTTTTGTCGAAAGATGTTTGCATGCATACAGTCCTTGGCCTGCTGAAAATCCCAAGATACTCTGTGTAGGTATGAACTTGCCTGTCAGCGAATAATTTCGGATGATCCAGGGCGATAGGACGACCAACATGGCAATTACCATTGCAGCAATATCGGTCAAGATAGATTTCACGGTCCTGCTGTTGCGTTCCATGAATAACAGATACACACACAAAAAAGCCGGGAACAAAATGGTTGAGCTTTTTACGAGAGCCGTCAAGCCCAAAACGCTTCCCGCTAGAAAATAATGCACACGTTTTTTGCGTTCTAAGGCTTCGTACAATACGAGCATGAACAAAGTTGTCAGACAGGTTAGCAGTATTTCAAGTCCTCCCCTACTTTCTGCCAGGATAACGGCTGGGTGAAAAAGAAACAGTAGTGGTGAAAGTAGAGTCACCATATCACTGCTTCCGAATCTCCGGGCAATGCGCATCACTATCCAAGCCGTGATAAATGTTAGGATTAAGTTGACTAACTTGACTGCAATCAAATTCTTGCCAAAAGAAAGAAAAATTATCGATAAAAACAAAGCATAACCAGGGGCGCGCAAAAGGGTTTCCGCCGTCTCGGGATAAAATCGATATCCATTGCCCTGCATCAGATTGACCGCTAATTTATCGTAGCCGTCAGGAAACATGTTTAACTGGTAAAGACGGGGAAAGATTTCCCTGAGTTCAGGGATAATTAGCAACAGGATTATGACCTTGACAACGAGCGCAGCTAAAAACACTGGTAGCAATGGAGTTCGAAAACAAGCTTTTAACATCGTTACACCAGGTCTATTGTTTGCATTCGAGATTACGTAGTCGGCGCAAGTTGTAACGATGAATCCAGTTGCTAATGGTCCGCCGCGCAAGGTCGCCGCACGTGCTCGGATTGTGACCGTGTAATGCCAGCAAGTGTACACCAGACGGATTGTGATCACGAAGAACCAATGGCACTGTTAGCGAGCTATGACCAAATATCGTGAAAGGCATGAAGGGAAGAGGCGGTAAACTTGGCCCCATTTTCTGGTTCATTCATAACGTGGGTTAGGTCTGACTTGATCTGGTACTTTACTTGCAACATGAAGGGTTGCCGATTTTGGAAAGGTGACACTCAGCAATCACTCGACGAATCCGCTGGAGCCAGCAACTCATCGACTCCCGGCTCACTCGGCCGGCTCGGCGGGGAGACTTGGTGGCGCTCCGCATGGGAGTCAACGAGCGTCGCGGCGCACCTTCGATGCATGGGGACGCTCCGGCCGCCCAGATGCGACCCACGGAGCGTACCGTTTGCGTTCCG
>JAPULM010000260.1 GCA_027294925.1 bacterium | reverse complement strand
GAATGACGGCCTGGGGCTGGCGTCGGCGCCAGGAGACGTGTCAAGCCTAAGTATCCCCGTCACAGCATCTGCGGCGGTCCCCTGGGGACCGCCGTGGTCGCTGCAGGCCGCATTTCCCCTCCCCTCCCCCTACCCCTAGGCGTGAACCGCGCAGACGTGTTCGTTTGCATCACACACCCATCCGCCCCGATACGCACCAGCCAAAATAGATATTGACACGCTATACCGACCCTGGTAGGTTGGCGCTAGCCAGCCCACGGGGCGCGTTGTGGCGCGGAGCTCGTGGGGGTGATCAGGGGCACCAAACCCTTTGTGCCCCGGCCTCGCAGTCTGTCGCTGTAACACGTGCACCGGTGCGACCCCGAGGCTGCCTGAGGCCTCGACTCCGGACGCGGTCTCAGCCTTGCCCCGCGAGGCAGATGTCACTGTTCTGCCCTTGCCCCTAGCCTTCTGTCGGCCCTGCGATGCAGCAGGCAGGCCAGCCCGAGGGGTACGGAAGAGTCCCAACTCTGACACCGAGCAGGAGACTGATTATGGCCGATTACAAACTCATCTCGGCGGATTCCCACATTGTCGAGCCCCCAGACCTGTATGCCAGCCGCATCGAGCCAAAATTTCGCGACTGTGCGCCGCGCATGGAGCGGCAGAAAACGCCAGGGGGGACGCCATATGACGCCTGGTTCATCGACGATATGCAGGTGGCCACATTAGGGGCCGTCATCCAGGCCGGCAAGCGCTTTGAGGACCCCTCGCAGATCGACTTTCTTGGCATCTGGGAGGACGTCAGACAGGCAGCGTACGATCCCCATGAGATGCTAAAGGAGTTAGAGCTGGATGGGGTGTGGGCGGCCTGCCTGCAACCCAGCCAGGGGCTCTTCTGGTATCGCCTGCCGGATACCGCACTCCTCAACGCCATCTGCGCCGCCTACAACGACTGGATTGCGGACTTCTGCAAAGCCGAACCCAAGCGCCTCAAAGGCATCGCCATGCTGAATGTTGACGACATCGACCAGGCCTGCCAGGAGCTCGAGCGCTGTGTCAGGATGGGGCTGGTGGGGGCGTTCATCCCGGTGTATCCGTTGCCTGATCGGCCCTACCGGCACGCCATCTACGAGCGTCTCTGGTGGACGGCGCAAGACCTGGAGATACCTTTGATGTTGCATATCGCGACGAATCGCGGCGGTATCCCCGGCTGTGAGTTCACCATGGATGTCAGTGAGCTCACCCCGGCTGGCCGCTCGACCACGGACCATTGGGTCCGCTACTCCCTGACTTCGATGATTTTCGCCGGGGTCTTCGACCGTTTTCCACGCTTGACGGTCGGTTCGGTCGAGCATGAGATGGGCTGGATTCCTCACTGGTTGAATCAGATGGACTTCACCTATCGCGAGAGACCGGTGCTCACCAAGGGCTGGCGTTCCCGGGAGGGCATGCTGCCCCGTGATTATTGGCACCGGAACATGTTCGTGGAGTTCATGGAGGACGATATCGGCATCGAATTGCGCCATATCATCGGAGTCGACAACATGCAGTGGGGGAACGACTTCCCACACGCCGAGTCGACCTGGCCGCAGTCGCAGGAATTCCTGGATCGACTCTTTGCCGGTGCGCCCGAGGAGGATCGGCGTAAAATCACCTCGGGCAACGCGGCCAAGATGTTCCATTTCGATCTGAGCTAGTAGCAACACTCGACCTGGGAACGCGGCAGGCAGCAGGGGGAGCATGCTCCCCCTGCCGCGTTCTGCCTTTCGTGTTCCGCGTTCCGCGTTCCGCGTTCGGCACAGGAGGTGCTTTGCAGCATGGAGGACTTTGTCCCGGTGGGTCATGTTGCCGATCTGTCCCCGGGCCAGATGACCTGGGTCTCGGTGCAGGGAGAACGCGTTCTCTTGGCAAATGTCGAGGGCGTGTTTTATGCCCTCGAAGATGTGTGTGGTCATCAACGGCAAGCGCTCTCCCGGGGCAAGTTAGAAGACTACGCGGTCGAGTGCCCCCTGCATTTCGCCCGCTTCGACGTGCGCACGGGCGAGCTGATCAGTGGGCCCCTGTCCGACCATGTACTAGTGTATGAAGTGCGGTTGGAAGGGGAGACAGTTTATGTCAAGCGAGAGCCAAACGAAGCCTAAAAGGAGGGTAAATTCTCTGTATACATGGAACGGCGCGACGCAGTACTAGCGGGAGCGCAGCCATTGTTGGCAGCGCCTGAGCACGTGCGTGCCCGGATCAGTGTCAACATGATGCAGCGCATTCCAGAGCCGCGGGAAGAGAATCGTGCCGCCATCCCTGGCCTGAAAAGCGCTGATGTTGGGTTCGTAGTCATCAATGAGGACCGCCCCGGCATGCGCTAGGAGGTCTTTGTGCGAGGTGAAGATGAACTCGTTGAAGGCGGTGCCAAAGCGGTCCTGTAACCAGTGCAATTTGCCAGCGGGACACGAGGGATGGCGGGTTGAGGCAGAGAGAAAGACCACTCTTCCTAGTTTCTTCAGCTCGCCATACATGTGAGCAAACCAGGGATATTCGCCTAACTCCCTCCAAAAGGTTTCGCCACCCTCGGCGATATGGTCCCAAAAGGTATCTGAGTCGATGCCCAACACTTTGTAGAGATAGAATTCCCCGCGGTGGTGCTGGGCCCAGGTGGCGAATACGGTGCTGGGATCGTAGCCATTGATACGGGTCGCAGCGGCAAAAAAATCACAGCAGACACCGTCCATGTCGAGATAGATCAGAGAGTGCTTTGGCATGGTTGCGGGACTTTCCTCCCGTAGGTATGGTGGGTTTTCATGGGGTCGGGCAGGCTCATGGCTTGCGTACTCCATTGTAACCGGAATCGGTCTGAGACGCTGTCGCACGGTTCGTCACCATAATGCACAGAGATTACTTCTCAAAGTTGAAAGCACTGAAGACGACCATCCCATGGTTGTACATACCGGTTGTGCTTGGACTGCTCATTACTGTAACAATCAGTTATAAATTCGATATCCCCATAGCAAAATTTACTCGTGATCCGGCGGCGATCACTTCTAGCCATCCTCTGCTGGGGATAATTTCTCATATTGGCGTGTTATTATGGTGTTCATCAGCAGCTATCTGTTTTTTCTCTTATATACTTATACAAAGAATCCACATATCTCGCGAGGCTCTCCTCTTCACTCTTTTTGGAGGTATTATAACATTTATATTACTTGTAGATGATTTATTCTTACTCCATGAGATAATCTATCCAAGATATTTTGGTATTAGCGAGAAGGTAGCTATCGCATCATATGCGATAATATTTTTACTCTACCTTATAAGATTTCAAAAACTAATTTTAGAAACAAATTTTTTCCTCCTCCTGTTTGCTATGGTGTTTTTTGGACTCTCAATAATAGTTGATCGTCTACCTGAAGATGTGCTTCCTTGGCATCATCTTGTTGAGGACGGATCAAAGTTGCTCGGTATCGTTAGTTGGTTTGGGTACTATTGTACCGTGTGTTTTCAACAGGTCAGGTCACGTATACACACGGGAGCGCTGCACTAACGCTTGCATAGGCTGTGCGGTAATTTCCACCCCTCTTTTATGGACTCGCACCCACGAGTACTGCGTACCGCATTGTGCACCAGTTGATGGTCCTGATATTGTGGGGCTTACGGTGCTCAAACCGGTAGCGGACTTCTGCCGGCCGGTACGAGCTTGCCTTCTTCGAGTGTAAGCACCCGATCGGCCAGGTGAAAATAGCGTTCGTCGTGGCTGATAACGAGCACGGCCTTGCCTCTCGTCTTCAGCTCGGGCAGAAGCTGCGTATAAAAGATCTCCTTGACTGTGAGATCCTGGTCCGCCGCCCACTCGTCGAAGACATAGAAGGGGCGATCTTCCAGGTAGGCAGTGAGCAGGGCCAGGCGTTTGCGCTGTCCCTGGGACAGGTCAGTCGTCGAGAGCGCGCCATCCTGAACCTTAACTTTGTGGTTGAGCT
>JAPULM010000026.1 GCA_027294925.1 bacterium | reverse complement strand
CGCCACCTTCCGGCTTAAATCGTCGTCCTCGGCCAACAGGATGCGGCCGTAACTTCTATGTGCCCTTTTGGGATGCGTCCTTCGTCTTTGCCCCTCCGGTTGGGCGAGATCCGAGTCACTTCTTTTATCATCGAACAAACTTGCCGCAAGGCACCTGCGCAGTGGAGCCTCTTTGACCGGTTTGGCCAGGGTGATTACTCGGCTCTCGTAGCCGCTAAACTTGGTGCCAAGCGGTACCATGCAGACCAGAGACGTGTCTACGGTCAATGGGTTTGCCTGGAGCCGGCTCTCAAGATCGTCCAAAGTTTTTGCGACCAGGCGCAAGTCAACAATTGTCATAAGATACGGGTCATTTTTCTCCGCAGCACTATTTATTGCAGCGTACATGGCGTCTTTGTCAGCGACCAGCTGCGGCCGGCAACCGGCTCTCTCGAGCAAAATGCGTAGCCATTCACGGCTGGCTGCATTGGAATCCGCTACAAGCACGCGGGCACCTTCAAAGTCAGGTGCCGTGCTTTCCGATTCATCCACTTCGCTTGAGGCAGCTTTCTGCAGCGCCACGGTAAATGCAAACGTCGACCCGACACCTTCCAAGCTGTCAACCTGAATCTCACCATCCATCTTCTCGATCAAATGCTTGCAGATGCCCAGTCCCAGCCCGGTGCCACAATATTCGCGGGTTATGGATGTTTCGACTTGCTCAAACGGCACGAACAGGCTTTTGATCTTGTCTTCAGGAATCCCGATACCGGTGTCGGCCACGGTCACTTGCAGAACGACCCGCTCGTGAACTGGCGGCTCGCAATCCACCCATATCGATACGTGACCTTCTGGGGTGAATTTGATGGCATTGCTGATCAGGTTGATAAGAATCTGGCATATGCGGTTAACGTCTCCACACAATCGTGAAGGCACATTGGGATCGATTGCGCAAACGTACTCAATACCACTTTCTCCAGCCAACCAGGCCATCATATTGGTCATTTCGTCCAGCAATTGCCGAATATTGAAATCACTGAGGTCCAGTTTCAACGCGCCAGCCTCGATCTTGGAAAGGTCCAGCATGTCGTTGAGAATGTTGAGGAGCGAGTTCGCGCTGTTTTGAATGGTCTGGCAATATTCGTATTGTTGGTCGGACAGCTCAGTGTCCATCAGTAGATCGGACACGCCCACTACGCCATTCATGAGAGTGCGCAAATCGTGGCTCATATTGGCCAGAAACTCACTTTTGCCCTGACTGGCCTTATCCGCCTTGCGAACCAACACTTTGAGGTCCAACTGGTCACGTAGATGTTGTACGTAGGAACGGTTGACATGCAGCCCTTCATTAACCAGGAAGGCCGTGTACGCAACAATGCCAATAAGATAAGGAAGCTGGGGTATACCGCCCACCAGCAGCACGGCAATGAAAATTGGAACATGCATGACGGCGAGGTAGATAAACACAATGCGCGGGCGCGCCGCCAAATAACGAACGCCACCGGCCGAAAATCCTGCCGTTATGAACAGCGTAAAACCAGCTTCAGTTGATAAGCCATATTGCAAGATGATCGTCACCACCAAGGCGGCCCATATCAGGCACTGAGCTATAAGAAGGATGGTGAATTGTTTGACGACCACTTCACCGCTTCGGTTGTATCGGCGCTCGAAGTCAAGACAAAGTCGAATGCAGACGATCAATAATGCCCCCAGAGAAAGGGCCAGGACGCCTGCCCACACTGGGACGTCTGAAAGTATGGGTGTACCAAGCACCACAACCATACCCATGACAAAATAAACCGGCATTCCGAGAACGAAACGCCGGCCTAGTTCGAGCGCAGAAGTGCGTGCCAAATAGGCTTCCAATGTCGGAATTTCGTTGGAATTAACGCTCATTCTCTGAAGTTTTCTTTAAGCCGCCGGAAATTCGGCTTGCTATTGCCTCCTGGAATAGGATGCGAGAATCCGATCAGGACGCGAGACTTTCGTTTGCGAGCCGAATCCGGTCAGCCAGGACATTCATTACATATAGGGCAAACGAGGGAGAATCCTTAACCAAATCCTCAAATCGCTCCCGGTCAATCGCTTCCAGTAAACAATCGGTCTTAGCAGTTACGGTTGCGCTACGCGAGACGTTTTTGAGCAGGGCCATTTCGCCCACAATCTCACCGGCAGATGCCACGGCCAGAGTCTTTCCGCGCAATGAAATCTCGACTTCCCCTTCGACTATAACGTACATTATGAGGCCCTCTGACCCCTCTTCGAAAATCACGGCTCCGGCCGGAAATTTTATCTCTTCGTTTTGGTTCTGTTGGACCTTTTTTGAATTCAATTTGATAGCCTCCGAACTATGCCAAAAGATGCAAAACGGACAATTGTCCTTGGCAGCCGTGCAAATCCTCCGCTGCGCCAGCCGCGTGACTTGGGGAAATTTACATACTCGCCATCCGGGACAACTACCCGAATTATAGGTCAAGACTTAACTAATTTCAGTAAATCAGCCTGACAATTTAAACCGATTGATAAATAGACGTCACTAGTGAATTTACACCAATCGGTATCGACTTGGCAAAAGTATTTTTCAGGTATGCGGCGTTAATCAAGCTGGAGGCCGCACAGGCCCTCAGCATTGCCATTGACCAGGCGCTTGAGAATCGTATAGACGTACACCGTGAATAAAAAGAGGTTATGAGCTAGTATTGCTGCTGACATGGCCTTCCTTATACAGATAACGGATACCCACATTCTCCCGCCGGGAGAGTTACTTTATGGCAGCATGGATACGGCGAGTCATCTCAGGGAAACAGTTGGGCAAATTAACCGTATGCAGCCCAAACCAGATTTGGTACTGATCACCGGCGACCTCGTAGAAAGTCCCGATGAGGCTTGTTATCAACATTTTATTGATCTGATCAAACCCCTCGAATTACCGGCCTATGTCATACCTGGCAATCACGACAACCCGCAAATGATGCTCGACGTATTTGCTCATACTCCATATTTCCCTGTCTCAGATGACACTTTCCAGTACGAGATTGAAGACCTTCCTTTCAGAATCCTGGCGCTAAACAGCTACTCTGACGGTACTCACCTGCCGGAATTCGATGATCAGAGGATATCCTGGTTACACAAGCAACTGAGCCGGTCGGACAATCCTGTGTTGATTGCCATACACCACCCTCCGATGACGACAGGGATCGAGTTAATCGATATGGGAGGATCTGAATGGTTCCAGGGGCTCAAGGCGGTTCTGGCTGAGCACAGCCAGGTAAAATTACTGATCTGTGGTCATTGCCATACAGACCTGTGCGGTCGC
>JAPULM010000259.1 GCA_027294925.1 bacterium | reverse complement strand
GCCAAGCGGTTTTAGTTGCCTTTACAACTGCCATTTTTGCAGCTGTTGGAGCAGCAGTCGCCGTCGACATTACACGCGTCTTTGTTGCCGCCGCAGGTCACGCACTGATCGCTGCCCTCATCGCAGCCTTGGCCTGGGCACGGATCGCTGCCACCCTGGCAAGTCCCACCCGAGCAGGTCTCGGCGCTAATGTCGTGTCTGCCCCCTGAACGTGTCGCAGAGCGACTTCAGCGGCTTCCAGATCGCTCCAACTCAGGGTGGAACCGACCGTCAGGTCGGGGAGAAAAACACCATTGACGGCGACCAATCTGTCTGCGCGGTTGAAGCTGGCACGCAAGACGCCGGCAAAGACCGGCACCCCCTGGTAAACCTGCTGATAACTGACATGGGTCATAACCGGACTCTCACCCACGCCGAGCATCTGTAACTCATTCGGTGCGTTCTTGATGCCGAACATCGCACCGTGTTGGGCGAAAAAAGCGTTTGCCCTGGCTTCGGGCGTCGCGCCGGGCAGCACGGCCAGACTGTTTGCCTGTAGTCGTACAAACTTGGCTATGCCCGTTGCTGGGTTTTTACGGACCTGTGCGCTGCCACGCGTATCAGCAAGGAACTGTTGGATTGCTTCGTTGGCACCCTTGCTCATCACTGGGGAAACGCCGAGAGTCAGCAATAGGATACAGGCCAATGGGATAACGATGTGGGTCCACTCACCCTTGTGGAACCGATGTGGGTCCGTCATAAGTTTTTCCTTCACGTAATCAAATCAAGCGAATGATGATGCGGGAGGTGTCACTCCCCTGCATCACGCTTGATCAAAACAGTTATGAGGTAATCTTCAGGTCTGATTCGCTGGCCGCTTCTGGTATACGGGTTCACCTCCGTGATGGTGATCGTATATACACCCACGGAACGCAGCGCACTGCCACTGGGTGGCACATCAAAGATCATCTCAGTTGTAGGGTTGGTAAGGGTCTTGGCAATGACTAACACGGTGGCGCTACCGGCAACAATACATCTGACATGCTTCGGGCAACGATTGTCGCGGATGACACCCTCAAAGGTCAGGGCAAGCTCTTGGTTGTCAATACGTACCGTCTGCCCAACCCTCAGGACGAAAGGTTTACTCACGTCCGCGGTCTTCGCCTTTAAGGGTGTAATCAACAGCAATAGCACAACGGCGACAAGGCACCTTGAAACGCTATACGTGGGGTAAAAAAAATTGGCTTGCCTGAGTCGACTTATGTCACGTATCAGTGGATTCCTTAATATTCTGTTGCAACATTTTTTATTGTTCCCTATCACATGAAGGTCTAACCAACCCCATGGCAGGATATGCTGAGGGACTAAAAATCGGTGTCAGTGGTGGAGTTACATATCCTAGTGACCTGTTGCCGCCGCGTTGGTAACCGTTGTGTTGGCTTGCGCGGTTGAGGCGAGATAAAGTTGACTAATCGAACCTTGCCGTCATCCAAATAGAGACGAGCGGGTTTTCCTCTCCCTTAGGTCCCTTAGGTTTTTTTCGGTCACTAGTACCGTAAACTTAAACAGCGTCACACCGGTGTGTAGTTTAAGACTGAGGGGCATTCAACGTTTGCTGGACTTTTAAACGCAGGTGGTGTCGCAAAGTTACGTTCCTGGCTAATTTGCGATATGATCTCCCTCTGTGATCCAGGATCAACAGCCAGGCAGATAATCCCGGTAGGAAGGGGCTATAAGCCCGCCCCCTCCGGACAGAACGGCACATACCGGCCGGTAAACCGCTCTTCGATTAACGAGCAAACTCCAGTTTAAGAGTCTGAGCGAGGAGTCGTCGAGAAAGAGGGAGCGAAGCCGACTGCGGATGAATGCATCCAACTCCCAGAACACCTTGCGGAATTCCTGGAGCCGATAGTACCCCACCCAACCCGGTAGATACTGATTCAGGTCGTGGATGATCTGGTACATCGACTGGCCGTTGTTGCGGCGGGTTAGACGCCGCACCTGGCCCTTGAAATGTTTCCTGGCCTGGACAGATGGCTCAGGATGAGATACGGTGGGCACCTCACGGGTTTCCCAGAGCGGCGGCCACGCCAAAAGGGCTTGGAAGGCGGAGGTACAGCCCGGGCATCTATCGGAAGACTCGAACGGCACCGTCAACCGACAACACGCACATCGGAGGAAGGAAGAAATGCCTCCAACCGTTTTTCCGACCGGCACGACGATCTACAAGCCGGACAAATGCTGGAACGGCTATACTATCTACCCGACCAAAACCGAAACCGGAGCCGTTCTTATCGACATGAATGGCAACGTGGTCAAGAGCTGGCCTCAATTTCAAGGTTACCCGATTCTACTTCTACCTGAAGGTCAGATCATGGGTGGCCAGGTCGGCCGCGTGACCAATACGTATGATCATGAACTGGGAAGTGATGACGTCGTGCAAGAGGACTGGGATGGGACTGTCTTGTGGAAATTCGGCGAGGCGGATCAGATCGAAGTGCAGGGTAAGTCGCTGTGGTCGGCCAGGCAGAATCACGACAATGTCCGCGAGGGCTGCCCTGTTGGCTACTACGTCCCCGAGCTAACGCCCAAAAGTCGTGGGGCCAAGACCCTGATTCTCAGCCAGAAGAGCGGCACATGGCCGCACATCACCCGGGACTTTCTGCCAAGAGCCGCACGCATTATCGAGGTAGACTGGGATGGCAGTATCGGTTGGGAATGGATGCCGGCCGAGCATTTCGAGGCCTTTGGGCACAGCGAGGCAGCGAAGCAAGCGATCATGAACTGGTGTCGGAATCAGCACGGCGTGTTTCTCAACACGGCATCGTATGTTGGCCCGAACAAGTGGTATGACGCGGGTGACGAACGCTTTCACCCGGACAACATCATCACCGATGATCGTGGAACAATGGTGTTCATCATCTCCAAGCAAACCGGGAAAATCGTGTGGAAAATCGGGCCGGAGTACACGGCGACACCTGCGCTTCGCGAGCTTGAGTGCCTGATCGGGCCCCATCATGCCCACGTGATCCCGCAGGGCTTGCCCGGAGAGGGGAATATCTTGGTCTTTGACAATGGTGGGGCGGCCGGATTCGGCGCACCGAATCCAGGTTCTCCTACCGGTGCCTGGAACGCTTTGAGGGATCATTCTCGCGTCCTCGAGATCGATCCGCTCACCCTGGCGATCGTCTGGCAGTACACGGCTCGTACCGCTGGTTATCTTGCCTTTGCGGAAGATTCCAAGTTCTACAGCCATTTCCAGGGTGCCGCTCAGCGCCTTCCCAATGGCAACACCCTGATCACGGAAAGCGGCTATGGGCGCCTCATCGAGGTCACGCGAGAATGTGAGACCGTCTGGGAATATATAAGTCCCTACAGTCTAAGGACGGCGGTGTTTTCCAGCGATATCTTCCGAGCATACCGCTATCCCTATGAGTGGGCACCGCAACTCGACACGCCCGTGCAACGAGCCGTTGTTCCTGCCGCCAATTCAGAATTCAGGATCGAGCCGATCAGGACTTGAGAGGCAATTGGATGCGTCGACGTGCGACAACATTATCACCTGAAGGAGCTTGTCTATGGCACGCCTGGTGCTCAAGCTTGCCGGCTATCCCTGGGATCACATCACGCCGCTGCTGACCGGCGATGTCGTCCCAGAGGGCATTGACCTCCAGTATGACGTGCATCATGGCCTTGGGCCCGTGACCGACGATCCGTCATGTGCAGGTGGCGAGGCGTCACTCGGCCGGTTCATGATCGAGACCTCGCGTGGCCACCGGCATTTTGTCGGCCTACCGATCTTTCCGATGTTCGCGTTCCGCCATCGCTGCTTTCTCGTCCAGCGCGGCACCACCATTGACGACCTCTCGGCGCTAGAAGGCAAGCGCGTCGGCCTCGACGGCTGGCCCAATAGCGGCAATACCTGGACCCGCGTAATGCTCCGCCAGGCCGGTGTCGACATTTGGAACATCACCTGGGTCATCGCGCCGATCGAGGGGCCGGCAGATGCAAGCCACGACCACGGCCCGCCAGAGGCGCTGCCGAATGTCCAGGGAGGTCCGCCCGGGAAGTCGCTGGTGGACTTGCTGCTGGCTGGTGAGATCGACGTCCTGGTGGCGGCGTTCATGCCCACGGGCTTCTTTTCGCCAGAGAGCCCTATCGTACCGATGATCCCGGACTACCGAGAAGGCATACTATCAAAAACACGGCTACGTCCCGGCGCACCATCTGATCAAGCTGCGCCGGGAGGTGGTCGAGCGAGACCCGTGGATCATCAAGACATTGATGACCGCCTTTACGGCGTCCAAGCGCCTCTGGTTGGAGCGGCGTCGCCACCTCGCCGACACGACGCCCTGGCTGCTGACGGAGCTCGCGGAGACGGCGGCTATCTTCGGCGATGACTGGCAGCCTTACGGCCTGGAGCCGAATCTGAAGATGTTGCATGATTTCTGCCAGGATCAATACGTGCAGAAACTCGTGGACATACCGGTCGACCCGGTAGCCGCGATTGCGGACTCTGCGAGCCTGGCCCGGTAAACGGAGAGGGCGAACTGCCGGGAAGAGTTCTCGAAACGGCGCGCCGAGGACCGGGTGCACGCTTACAAAGGGTTACGCGTTGCCCGGCAAGGCGGGGTGGAGCCGGTCCCGTAGACTATCAAACCATGGTGTTGGGGAGGATGGGGACCGCGATGCCAGGGAGAAGGGTATTGGTCTCGTTAGACTCTACAAAATACGTCGCCTGAAGATCGCACTTATCGGACCAAAAGAGCGCCGAACTTCGGGTCCTTAAGCCGAACAAGAGAATGAGCGCTAGAGTGGATCTCTGAGCGCTCATTTGTTGAGAAGTGGGGCGGCATGACAGCCGCAAGATTTAGCAGCCTAGGAAGTTGCGGCCGAGGCGACTGGCTGTCCTTCGCGGAGCTTTCGGATCGCCTCCTTTAGCTCACCCTCCGGCGTAACGCCCATCTCGACATTCTTGCAGACTTCCCATATCTGGCGCACGTCTGCCATGACCTCATCGTCGGACCGGTCTATGTTAATTGGCACGCTTATCATTGCCCAGCAAGGGAGACCTGTCAGCCAGAAGGTTTCTACACGATTCCCCTCTGGATCGCGGAAGTAGAGACCGATAGCGCTCGCATGTGTTACGAGACGGTCAATCTTGTATCCCCTCTCGATGGCTCGGCGTTTGAAGTCTCGAACGTTGTCCAGCGACTCGACCCTTAGCGATATTTGCTGGATCAGGTGAGCATCATCCGCCTCTGGACGTCCTTGCATTATTGCAATCTCGTGATCAACACCTTCCGGGTCAGCACTATAGAAACCAGCGCCCTCACTGCTCTTAGTGAGGGTCATACCCATGAAGTTTTCCCAGAAGTCCTTCATGACCTCTATATCTTTGACGAAATATCCGAAGTGACCGAGACCCATGACTGCCATGTGACAACTCCTAATTGATGACTATCATTGCTACTGCAAAGACTATTTCCCTATTAAGATGTCAAGTCAACCAAAAATTTCTCCAATGCTCACGACTACCCGAAACCCTGCGTCAAGCGACACCGTTTTCTTTCGTATAACCCACAAAAAAACCAAAGATTACTATAGTCTGGACCAGCGGGGGCATTTAAACAGATATGTTGTGCACAACATATTCGCTCAAATGCCTGTGTGTCCCGAAAACTCATAACCGCTGAAACCATAAGCTTTCTGGAGCGATTACTCACGCTGCTCGTCGCTTATAATGATGATGCAAACTGCCGACTTCCGGCAGCTTCCTGACCAGCCCTAGCTCGGGTGGCTGAACCGGCCGGGGCTCGGGAGCATCCATGTCGAGTGATCGGTGCGTACGCCAGTGGTGATAGTAGTCCACATAGGATTGAAGAACACGGCGTAGATGTCGCTCGTTCAAGACGATCACGTCGTTCAGACACTCACGCCGGATACTGCCGATGACTCTCTCGCAGTATGGATTTTGCCAGGGACTGCGAGGCGCGATCTTGACCTCTTCGATGCCCATGTTCTTTACACGCTGTTGAAAATGATCACCATAGATGCGGTCCCGGTCACGAAGCAGATACCGCGGCGCTTCATCCCACGGAAACGCTTCGACGACCTGCTGCGCGGTCCATTGCGCGGTGGGATGTTGCGTGATGTTGAAATGCACGATGCGGCGGCGCTCGTGAGCCAGGATCACAAACACAAAGAGCACCCCGAAAGTTGCAGTCGATACCGTGAAAAAATCGCAGGCCATCAGGTCTTGGACGTGATTGCTCAGGAAGGCTTCCCACGTGGGCGAAGCCGGCTTGCGAGTCCGAGGTCCATACTTCTCGACTGTGGATTTGGCCACATGAATGCCCAGTTTTTTCAGTTCCCCAACGATGCGAGGCGAACCCCACAATGGGTTTGAGCGCCACATATCCTGGATCAACTCACGGATTTCTTTGGAGATGGCCGGACGACCCGGCTTGCCGCTCTGACTCAAGCCTCGCCAGTATGCTCGGAACCGTTTCTTCTGCCAGGCGATGACGGTACGGGGCTGAACGAACTCCAGCGCCTGTTGCCAGCTAGGCCACAGACGCGAGAGGCAGACCCAGAGCAAGCGATCCGTTGGCCGAAGCTTCGGGCAGGAGAGGCTCTGCTTATAGACGGCGACCTGATGTCGCAAGGCGAGGAGTTCTATCTGCATGGCGAGACGAGACCGGAACCAGACCAAGATAGAGGCGAGGAGGACAGAGACGACGGGTGGCATGATCGCAGACCTTATCGCGAGAGGTGAGCGGATACGGGACAATGCATCGCTCAAGGATGATCATGGACAGAGCAAATGTCAAGAATTTCAACTGATTCAGGTTTTCGGGACGGACAGGCTGATTCCTTTGCAATCGGGAGACACCGCAACGGTTTCCATCAGCGGGCTTGGCGAGGCTCACGTCAAGATTACATAGGCGTTTAGGCTGCAATTTTCCTTTCACCCAGAGGTTTTTACCTGCTAGTCTGACCCTTCTTCCTCCTTAACAGCCACTTGGCTACGCCCCTTGCTTGATAAATTCCGCGATACGCTCGCCAATCATAATAGTCGTAGCGTTGGTATTAGCGCGAATGCAATCCGGCATGACCGAGGCATCAGCCACCCAGAGGTTGTCAAGGCCGTGCACTCGCCCATACTGACTGACCACAGCCGTGGGGTCGGAGACCGGCCCCATCTTGCATGTGCCGGAGATGTGATGCGAGGTCCCCATGTTCTGGGCCAGCCAGGCATCCAGCGCGGCGTCGGAGGCCAGGTCGGCAGCGGTGGGGGTTACACGTTCGATGAACAGGTCTTGAAAGGCGGCGTCCTCTCCTAAGCGCACCGCCAGACGCATGGCTTGGCGCATACGCTCCCGGTCAAAGGGGTCGGTAAGATAGCGGTAGTCGAGCGACGGCTGCACGTGCGGATCGGACGAGACCAGACGGAGTTCCCCAGCTCCGAGAGCCAGCTGGAGACTACAGCTTATACCCACGTAGTTGTCATCGTCGTGAATGGGCACATGCGCCGGGCGATGCTCACTGGTCATCAAGATCGGCGTAATCTGCATGTCGTTTTGCAGATGTGAAGCCTCGACCGTGTAGCGTAAGCCGACCTGAATAGCCGGGGCCTGCACGTCGGGACGCTCACCCACCATGCGAAACAGGGCCGTGGCAGCGGGATGGTCCCGCAGGTTTTGTCCGATGCCAGGGAGATCATGGAGGACGTCAACCCCGACACTTTGCAACTGTGCGGCGGGGCCAACGCCTGACAGCAACAACAGGTGCGGTGAGCCAATCGCCCCACTACTCAGGATGATTTTTTCCCCCTCCACGCTGAAACGCTCGCCGCCACTCTCGACTTCCACCCCAACCGCTCGGCGTCCTGTCAACAGGAGACGCCGGGCCGAGATACCCCCCTTGATCGTCAAGTTCAAGCGATGCCGTGCCGGGTCGAGATAGGCCATGGCCATGCTAATGCGCACGCCGTCAATGGTATTGCGGGCGCGCGGTGAGACGCCAGTGGATTCCGGATGATTCTGGTCCGGATCAGCCCGGAAATCGGCGTTGACACACGCCTGGTGGAAAGCCACCGCATGGGGGAGCCACTCTTCTGGCGTATAGCGGCGCACCGGCACCGGACCGCTGGTACCGTGAAACTCATCCTGAAAATCGTGGTCGTTTTCCATCTTGCAAAAATATGGCAGCACTTTGGCGAACGACCACTCATCATTACCCCAGGAGGCCCAGTTGTCGTAGTCGTCCGGAATGCCACGATACAGTACCTGGCCATTCACCGCACTCGAACCACCCATGGCTTTGCCACGGGGAATCTGCAACGCCGTTTGCTGTGGCGTCACCTGGCCGACATAGCCCCAGTTATGCGGCCCATAGGCCGACAACCAGACATTATTGCCCAGTTTGAGATCGTCCGGGAGATGCGCCAGGTTGGGGTAATCCGGTCCCGCTTCAAGGAGTAATACCGAGGTGTGAGGATTTTCTGACAAGCGCGCTGCCAACACGCATCCGGCTGACCCGCCACCAACAATAATTACGTCATATCGCATAGAAACCCTTTCCATATAGGTGAAACATTACCCCTTTCCCTGGGATGGGAGAGGGATTCAGTCGGTGCCTTCTGGGGCCGTCACGGCGGTCTTCAAGCCGTACATGGCGCGGGCATTGTCGGCTAACATCGCCCGTTTCTGGCTCTCGCTCAAGTCTTGGCGCTCCCAGAGATGCCCGACACTCTGCGGATACTCATGATCCCAGTGGGGCCAATCCGAGGCGTAGACCAGGCTGTTGTCACCCAGGATGTCGAGGACTTGGGGGATCAAATCCTCACCCGACTCGGCGTGGAAGAAGACTCGGTCGCTCTTGATATACGTGCTCGGTTTCTGCTTGCATTGCGGCGCCTCCACCTCGCCACGTTTTTCCCACTCATCATCCATGCGATTCAGCATATACGGCACCCACGTGCACCCGGCTTCGAGATAAGCCACCCGCAAGGTCGGGAAGAGTGCAAAAATTCCCTCATAGGTCATGTGGGTCATCTGGATGATGTTCGACACCGGAAAACCAATGGTATGACGTTGAATGAATCGCGTGTAGCGCATATATTCAGCGGTGGCGTGACCGCCGTGCACGGCAATCACACACCCGAGCCGCTCAGCCTCAGCATAGAGCGGGTGCAGGCGTTTTTCGCCCAGGAGACCGAAACCGGTTGCCGGTAGGAAGGCCCCGACAAACCCTAATTCGGTCACCGCACGGCGCAACTCTTTGACTGACTCTTCCACCTCGAGCAGCGGCATAAGGGCGACCGCTTGGAAACGCGGATTGACCTTGAGCCAGTCTTCATACACGTAGGTGTTATAGGCGCGGGTTATGGCCACGAGATAATCGGGATCGATAATAGCCGAGTAGCCCAGCAGCGTCGTGGGGTACAACACGGTCATTGCCAGGCCGCCTGCTTCCATGGCTTCGAGCCAATCCGCTGGGGTGGGAAACCCCACCGGGCCGTTGCTGCCGAGTCGTCCCCCGAGCGTCGGGTCCAAACCCGGCGCCAATTTGGGTGCCAGTGAGTTCGTGGGGTAGATGGTGCCATTGGGGTTTGCCAGTGAAGGATGGAGAAACTCTCTGTACGGTGGCTCCAGGAAGTCGAGCAACCGCGCCTCGGGCTCGTTGATATGACCGTCTGCATCGACGACGCCAAATGGTGGTTTCATAGCCGCACGCTCCTTTGTGTGTCTATCGGAGTAGAGGAAATTCAAACGGCATTTTAGCGCCAGCCTCTCGGGCACGCAAGCACTGAGAGAAAAGAGAAGAAAAAAGGCCCCCCAGGCATCCGCTGGCGACCGCTCCTCGCTCGCGGCAATGGCTGATAGGCAACCCGCTCACCTCGGCGATCTCGTCCATACTTTAGACGATTTCAAAGTGTGCTTCTGTCGGCGTACAGGCCTCGCCATTGATCGGCACCTTGTCCTGTGGGCAAGCGGAAAACACGACAACACAATCTATTTCCGCCCGCAGCAGGACATAATCCCCAGGTTGGCTTACAGGCGGCTCAAAGGACAGTTGCCCATTCGTTTGTACCGGAATGTTCATGAACAAATTCCATGGACTTGGTGTCTTCGGGGACACAAGTTGCAATGCCGCTAAAGCCGCCGCTAAATTATCCGTGCAATTGTCGTGATAGGTGGTGCACCCTAACAGTTCATAACGATAGCGATCACAGGCGGCCAATAGGGTGTCATGTATGCCCGGTGATGTATCTTCCAGCAGTCTTAGAATGGGCCGGCGCTGTGTGGTCACCAAGGTATCACCGACGTGGACCAGG
>JAPULM010000258.1 GCA_027294925.1 bacterium | reverse complement strand
CTCCATGGAGCGGTTTCTCGACCCGGCCGTCGCATCATCCCTAGCCGATGAACTCGAGCCTTATGTGGTCGCCTTCTACGGAGTATGGGATCAGGAAGAGCCTCCACCAGGTGACTACCGTTTCAATACTCGGTGAAAGCTCTCAGAGTCGCCGCTTTCCCTGCTGACCTTTCCCCGCTTCCTGTAGCGCCCATCACCTACCTGAGGCGCGCTAGTGCAGATGCCTCGGGCTTTCCGGACTGACGGTCATCTTGCACAGGGAGGCACATGCATCCATCGTGAAAAGGCTTCGTCTCCAGGCCAAATGGCAATTCTGCTTCGCCTGTGATATACTTTCTTGCAGTGGCAGCGTTTTGTGTCTCCACACCTGATTCTTTGTAGCGTCCTCTGTGCCTCCATCGGACCCTGAACAGGGTTCTTGTGTGCCCACCGGATTGCCTAGAGCATCCTCGGTTTCGGTGACCAGACTTTCGCCAACTATTTGCAGAAAGGAGTTCACCGATGAACTACGAGGACAAGACCCTCAAATGCGAGGAATGTGGGCAATCGTCCACATCCAGCGCGGATGATCATTCACTCCACGCCACGAAGACACGCCGCAGCAAGCGGGATGGCCGTAATGGCCAAAGCCAACTTGATCTATACCCGTGGTATGCGCCGATCGTGGTAACGGCACCACGTCCGATTTCAACCCCAGGGTGACCGCTCAGCCCGCTGGCGGGCGGAGGACAGTAGCGAAGGCAGGGGACGATTATCGCTCCCTCTATAAAAGTATCGGCGGTCAACTGCCGCTGATCTACACGGAAGGAAAAGGAATTGAGAATATACGCAGGGAACCTTTCATATGACACGAGCGAACAGGACCTACGCCAGGCTTTCGAAGCCCATGGTGAGGTACAAGAGGTTTCAATGATTCAGGACCGCGACACGGGCCGCCCGAAGGGGTTTGCCTTTGTGGAGATGCCGACTAGTGGAGAAGCTCAGGCTGCGATCACCGCGCTCAATGGCACGGACCTAGCAGGCCGCTCCATCACGGTAAACGAAGCTAAGCCTCGAGTGGAGCGGAGTTCTGGTGGTGGTGGCGGTGGCTTTGGTGGTGGTGGTGGCGGCGGTGGCTTTGGTGGTGGACGTAGCGGTGGTGGTGGCGGTGGTCGAAGCCCTCGTTGGTAGTAATGTGAAATGATGTTCGCCTGCGCCAAGGCCGTCCTATACCAGGTGGGTCGTCGTGGCGCAGGCGCCAGCATGGACGAGAGACCGGATTGCGTTAGTCATATGGCCGACTGAAATCCAGATCTCGTTTGTGGCTTGCTTCGACTAATCACCCTGTCAGATGAAGGGCACGGATCGGTGCTCACGGATGGTGTACGCATGAAAAAGTCTGGATTAGGCGGATATGCTGTGTTGCCCAGGTACGAAGAGGACGAAGAAGAGACCGCCCGTGCCTCAACGCATATCGTCGCACCAGACGATCTTCGAGAGCTAGTACCGAACGCATTCTCGATCCGTGAAGATGAGGCCGATAGGTCACTCGTCGATGCTGGTTTTGTACCTCCCGATAATGGGGCGTCGGCGGAGGTGGTTGCTTGGGCCACAGACGATCTTCCGTCAGGCACCAATCCGGGCGCACCAGCTAAGGCTTCACACGAGGTCTTGGATGGGCTTGAATTGGTGGATGACTCAATGCGCATGTATTTGCGCCAGATAGGCCAAGTGTCCCTGCTGACCGCAGCGGACGAACGGCTTCTCGCTCGGGCGTTGGAAAGCGGGACCTACGTGCAACAACTGGAGCAAGAGCTTGCTTCTCCCCAGGGTGCGCCGCACAGGGCCGGCCACGTCATACTCAGGTTGCTTACTGAATGCTCTAAGCTGGGATTTGTGGCGGAGGCCGTGGCCTGGAAGAATGAGTTGCCATCCCCAATGCCAGTGAAGGAGATCGTTTCCGACCAGAAGTTCGGCCTGGCTGTAGGTTCGCCCATTAATCACGAAGCAACCCAGACGTTGGCCGACCATGCAGGGAGGACCCTGGAGGAAACTGAGGCGGGCATCGTCTGTCTTTCACTTAACAGCCGGCTGTTGCCCCCTGAGGCATTGGACGTTATCGGAGAGAGCTGCACACTTGACCAGCTGGATGCACTCCTGGACGAAGGAGTCCTAGCCAGAGGGCTTGTGCCATACGAGGTCCTGTTCGACACCCATCTGGAAAGGGTGAAGGCCGAAGGCCAGGCGGCCCGGCAACAGTTGACAGAGGCCAACTTACGACTGGTAGTCAGTGTCGCAAAGAAATACATCGGCAGAGGCATGGACCTCTTGGATCTTATCCAGGAAGGCAATACTGGCCTCATGAGGGCCGTGAAGAAATTCGATTATCGCAGAGGGTACAAGTTTTCTACGTATGCTACGTGGTGGATACGGCAGGCTATCACTCGTTGTATTGCTGACCAGTCAAGGACCATCCGGATCCCGGTTCATTTGACAGAGACCGTCAACAAGCTGAATCGTGCTAGTCGTGTGCTAGTCCAGGAGTATGGAAGGGAACCAACGGATGAGGAACTTGCCCAGAAAATGGAGATACCACTGAGTAAGGTCCAGGAAGTTCGGAAGTCATCCCAGGTGCCCCTCTCGTTGGAAACGCCTATCGGTGATGAAGGTGGCTCTCGTCTAGGCGATTTCATCGAAAACCGAGAATCCCTAACAACGGTGGAGGCCGCCAGCCACCAACTCCTCAAGGAGCAGTTACTCGGTGTCCTTGGCGTCTTAACCGAGCGGGAGCAACGCGTCCTCGAACTCAGGTTTGGGCTGGACGATGGTCGAGATCGCACCTTGGAAGAGGTGGGTCGGGAGTTTGGTGTGACTCGGGAGCGGATACGTCAAATAGAGGCCAATGCCCTGCGCAAACTCCGGCATCCCAAACATTCGATGCAATTGAGAGAGTTCTTGCCTTAGCGAGGTTGCTATGCATGTTGCGCAGGGGTGATGTCGTCAGCGGCCGGCCGTTGGTATCCGAACGGGTACAGTCCGTCGGGGAAGAGATCGCGAATAGCGTCAGCCACGGTGTGGGATTCGTCGCTTCACTCATCGCCAGCCCGTTTCTCGTCGTACATGCAGTAAAACTCGGCGATGCGGCGTTCATCGTTGGTACAGGTATCTTCGCTACAACGATGGTGCTGCTATACCTAGCATCCACGCTCTATCACGCCCTCCCCCGCGGCAAGGCCAAGCGCGTATTTCAAGTCATCGAGCACAGCGCGATCTTTCTCGTCATCGCCGGCACGTACACGCCGTTCACCTTGGGAGCGCTCCACGGTGCGTCGGGGTGGATCCTGATTGTAACGGTCTGGAGCTTGGCTGCTGTCGGAGTGCTCCTCAAGACTGTAGTTAGGGCGGAACATCCGAGGCTTTCTATGGTTCTGTACTTGGGCATGGGGTGGCTCATTCTCGTCGCTGTTCGTCCTCTCTGGCTCCTCCTGCCGCCATCAGGCTTAGCTTGGCTCCTGTTGGGTGGCGTCGCCTACACGGCGGGAGTCGCGTTCTATGCCGCGCAACGGATCCGCTATGCCCATTTCGTCTGGCACGTCTTCGTCGTTACTGGAGCCGCATGCCATTTTGTCGCAGTGCGGTTCTACGCGGCCTAACTGCTCGGGTGTCAGCAGCGGAGTTAGCCCAAGCGCTCAGTAGGTGCCCGTTGTGCGGAGTTTCTGAATGGCCTGGGGTGGAAAGTTACCAGCCGGTTAACTCCTCATGCCGCGACCAGGACCGTGAGCTTGCGTTTCCGGGAGTGACCGACTAGTTTTGAGAGTAAAACTAGTCGAAACCGTAGGAGGGCGCTCATGCAGACTCGACCATTTGGCGTCTTAGGAGAGATCAGTGCGTTGACGCTAGGAGG
>JAPULM010000257.1 GCA_027294925.1 bacterium | reverse complement strand
TCTTTGACGTACACATTGCCGCGCTCGACTGCACATCCCGTGACATAAAACAGCAGCAGCAGGAGAAGAACGGCTTTTACAAATACTGAGAACTGAATGACCCTGCGGTCGCCCCTCACCCTGCTCTCTCCTCTCAAGGAGCGAGGGAGAATAGGGGGCGCACGATGCCCGGATGGCTTTTGAGACCCACAACAAAAATGTTTCACGGCTTCAACACCTCCCGCACGCGCTGGCCCACAGCCAAGGGGGCGCTTTGCTCAAGCAGGCGCCCCGTCGCAACGTTCGCTTCGACTTGCGTCACCTCGATGCGTCCGAGCACTGCATAGCCCTCGTCAGCATCGAATATCTCCAACACCAGGCCGGGCTTAAGCCCCTGTCGTGCACCAATATTTAACTCCACCTCGCCGGCGGCGGGTAGGCGCTGGATGCGCCCCTGCAGGGGATAGGCGCGGCGAATTTCGTCCAACAAGTGCTGCGTCACTTGCCCCACCACTTGACTGATATCCTTGTCAAATTCAACCATCTGCATCGCCGTGGCGTTGACCAGGGTGGTCTCCGTTTCAACCAGCCGGATACTTAGCAAGCCGGTCTTACCAAGATGCGTAAAGGCACCGGTCGCCAATAGGCGCGCCGCCAGAATTTTGCCGCGCCCAAGTCCGGCCTGAGCATCGACGACGTCCGATGCACTGAGCTTCAGTTCAGCCAGCACCTGGTTGAGAATCTCACGCTCGACAATGGCGACGCGACCGCTGCTGCGCAGCATGTGGGTGATACTCAGCATGACAAACTCCGCTTCGCCGGCTCGCGCCGACAAACGCCCCTGACGCTTAAAGTCCAAAAAGGCCAGGGTCAGCGGTCGCGAGGTCCAGGCATCGGCAGGGGCTACTGGCCTGGCGCTATTTTTGTAAGCCTGTACCAGCTCCTCCACCAGGCGATCAATCTGCTGTTGCTTCACCTTATCCTGAGTAATCTGTTGGCGCCGCTCCGCCTCACCCAGCAGCATGGTGGTCAGAGGGTCCTGCGGATTGATATCGAGCGCTTTGCGGTACCATTCGATGGCCTCTTGTGGCTTACCCATTTGCGCCAATAAGTGGGCTTTATTGGCATAAACCGTCGCCATGTCGGGCGTTTGACCAATCGCCTTGTCGTAATGCGCCAGCGCCTTCGACGTATCTCCCTGGGCAGCAGCAAGGCGCCCCAGGCGGTCATAGGCCACCGCCTGTTGCCAGGCTAAGGCGTTGGCTTTTTGTGTGGCGCTGCGATACTCGGCGGCGGCCGCGGCGGTTTTGCCCTGCTGCAAATAAATATGGCCACGAATGACGTGACTATAGGCTGTCTCAGACGCTGCCCGCTCGGCTTGTCCAGCAAAATCCAAGGCTTGCTGGTCGTTACCGCGGGCAAACGACAGCGCCGCCAAGCCCGCCAGTGCCTGCCCCTGCATGTGCGGCTCGGCAGCTTCACTCAGGGTCTGAAAACGGCGCTCAGCTGTTGCCCAATCCTTTTGCTCGAGGGCCTGGTAGGCCGGCGCCAATGGAGAGGCGGAGGAAGAGGACGACTGCCACATGCGGCCGATGAAGAGCGCTATAAACAACAGCACCACAAGCACGCCGCCGGCCGCTGCCGCCAGCAGGGGTTTGCCGGCGCTCAGCCGCGACGCCTCACCGCGCAAGGCAGTCTCGCCAGTCTCGATCTCATCGACCAGCGGCAACGCGTCCTCAGCCGCCGGCAAATAGCGCCCGGTGGGATCGCCGTACAGCACATAGCCGCTCCACACGATATGTTCTTCACCATGCCGTTCGACCAACGCCAAGCGTGCCTGACGCAGCGCCTCGCCAATCCCAACCCCCTGCCCCAGGGCCTGGTAAAATTCAATCGCAAAATTAGCCCCAGGTTGATCGGGCAATTCCCAAATACTGCCAATATAATGTTGAGCACCGGCCAGGAGAAACGCGTTGGCCAGTCCGTAAATGCCCTGCTCAGCGTCTTGTCGAATGCTCCAGGCCTCGGTTTGACCGGACTGGCACGCATTACAGAATACCAAAGCCGGCATCTTCCCCGACGCACCGGCTTGCATGACCTGGCGCGCAGTTAATTTACCGTCCGCCAGGCGCCACCCACTGTTGGCAGGGTCTTCAAGGTCGTAATCGGCATGGCCGGCGTAGTGCATCACGTCATATTGCGCCAATGCCGCAGTCATCGACGCCGTCCCCACCCGGCCGCGGCGCAAGTCAACCCGCAAGCGCGTGGCATCCCCTTGCAAGGCGTCGCGGATGGTTCTGCCTTCCTGTGCAGCAGCCGGCAGATTGCCCTGCGGGTCAGGCACGATCAACATCGACAGAGCCTGCCCTTGTTGCCGGTCATGGCCCTCAACCACGGCTTGTTCGGTACTCACAATGCGGCCCATACTGAAACGCCGGCACAGGAAGTCCTCGCCATCAAACAGCAGTTCCCAGGGGATTTGTACCAGCCCATCATCGATATAGAGAAATAGATCAGAGGCGGTGCTACTTTTGAGCTTGGCCTGGATATCCGCCGTCAGCAGCTCGGTAAACAGCGCTTCGCCTCTGCTTTTGATATCCTGCCAAACGGTCGCAGGGAGACGCCCACCCTGCTTGGCTGCCTCATTGAGCAAGCCCACCATGGCATCTACCTGGCGCTGAACAGCCGCCAAATCAAGCCCCAGGTGCTCATATTGTTTCACCGCCCGCTCTTCGCCCGGCCAACGTTCGTAAGCGCTCAGCTTGAGACCTTGCGCTTCGCTCGAGATGTCCAAAACAAACAGCTTGGTGGGCCGTTCGATCACACCGGGGCCGCGCAGCAGCACGGTTTCCTGCAGGGTGCGGCGTTCATCCCAAGATACCTCGTACAGTTCGATGGGGATCGATTTGCCCTTGACCTCGGCGGCGCCCAGAAAGGTGCAGGGGATGGTGTCGGTCAAGCGCTCATAGGTAGCGCTCGAAATCAAAATTTGATCCGGTAAGGCGCATGACTCCACCCGCGAGGCGACGTTGACCACGTCGCCAAACACGTCTTGCTCTTCAACCAGCGCCTGACCGGAATTAATGCCGATGCGGATATGTATTTGCTCGGAAATCTCTTGCCTCTGGTTGTGATCGCGCAACGCCCGTTGCATAGCAATGGCTGACTGTACGGCAGTTGTGGCTTCCGCATAGGAAGCCATAATGGCGTCGCCGATCGTCTTCAGCACGGTCCCCTGATGTTGTTCAACCAAAGGGAACAACAGATCGTTCTGGCGCTGTACCATTTGTCGCCCGCTGAGGTCGCCACGCTGTTCGAAATAAGCCGTTGATCCCTTAATATCGGTAAACAACAAGGTGACGTCGCGGCGGAACTCCTGTTGCAACAGCTCGTCGAGCTTGATACGTTCGCGCAACAACGCCTCAACGCTCATCTGGCCGCGCGCCGCAAACTCAGACGATGATGGTGGTTGTTGTGAAGATGGTTTGTCTGGCGGTGTCATAGGGATGCTCCTCCCCGCTCGTCCAATACGGTCGGTTTTCATACCCTCTAAGGAGATGGCAGACCAGGTTACGCCTGTAGGGGTTATTTTTCCAGCCGAAAGTTGCGCCACGTACTTATCTACAGAGCGTTTTTGCATATGACGTCCACCCAATAAAGGTCTACACCAACGATCACACCTTCTCTTTTTTCGTTTATCCTAGCGAACTGTCAACCGCGCAGGGGAGTCGCTTACCCGACACATTGATCACCACCCAATCAATCTACAACATAAAACGGCGAGAACCTTGTAGAGTTCCTGGTGATTTCCTGGTGATTGCCTGAAAACGGTAGACAGCCCGTCTGCACCTCCGTTATGATCACGGTGCGATGGTCCATTTTCTTGATGTGGCTCGACGGGCAGAGGTTTGATGTGATGACTTATGTTTTTGGCGACTTTGAGTTCGATACCCACTTGTACGAATTCCGTCATGCCGGTGTAGCGCTCAAGCTCGAACCCAAAGTTTTTGACATGCTGGTCTACCTCATCAAGCAACGCGACCAGGTGGTGAGCAAGCAAGAACTTCTCGATAACTTGTGGCCCGATCAGTTCATCAGTGATGCCACCTTCGATCACTGCGTCATGTCAGCCCGCAAGGCAGTGGGCGACAATGGCCGCAGCCAGACGGTGATCAAAACGGTGCGCGCCCGCGGCTACCGGTTTATTGCTCCGATTGCCGAGCGAGCCGATGAGGCAGTTGTAGATGAACCATTCGAGGCCGGCCCCGTCACCCCTGACACTCCCCCAGTAGCGCCAACCAACGTCTGTCCCCATTGTGATCACCGGCATGCCGAAACGGCAAAGTTTTGCAGTGTATGCGGCACCCCATTACGCGTCATTTGTCTAAGCTGCCGGGCTGAGAACCTCGCCAGGGGGAAATTCTGCGCCGCTTGCGGCCACTCGCTGGCAGCTAGCATCCCGGCCCTGGCCGGTAATGCCGATCCCAAGCCGCTTTCTTACACGCCCAAACATCTGGCCGACGAGATCCTGACCACGCGCAGCGCCATCGAAGGTGAGCGCAAACAGGTGACGGTATTGTTCTGTGATCTCGACGACTCCATGCTACTGGCCGAGCGTCTCGGTCCCGAAGGCATGCACACCCTGTTGAATCGTTTCTTCGAACTCGCCTTAAACGCCATTCACCAGTATGGTGGCACCATCAATCAATTTCTTGGTGACGGCTTTATGGCCCTATTCGGCGCCCCCCTGGCGCACGAAGATCATGCCCGGCGCGGTGTATTGGCAGCCCTCGAAGTGCAACGCAACCTGCAGCAGCATCAGGGCGATTTTGAGCGTGTACAAACGGATATGGATCAGGCCCTGCCCTTACCGGTGCAGGTCTGCATGGGGTTGAACACCGGCCCCGTGGTGGTGGGCAGTATCGGCGACAACTTGCGGCTCGATTATACGGCGGTGGGAGATACCACCAATCTGGCGGCGCGACTACAACAGTTCGCCGCACCGGACACCATTCTGATCAGTGCCAGCACCGCTCGGCTGACGCATGAGGTGGCACACCTCGAGGCCTTAAGTTCCATCTCGATCAAAGGCAAACCCGAACCGGTATCCGTCAACCGGGTAATCCGTCGCGATGCACGACGCCCCTTGCTAGGCACCCGGCCTCCTCGTGTTCTGAACCGCTTTATCGGCCGCCAAACTGAATTGCAAACCCTGCACACGCTACTGGCACAGGCGGAGAGTGGCCAGGGCCAGGTGCTCGGTCTAGTCGGCGAGCCCGGCATGGGTAAATCGCGTTTACTATACGAGTTCCGGCGTCAACTCGACGCGCAACGCGTCATCTATCTCGAGGGACGCTGTGTGTCTTACGGCAATATGTCGCCCTATTTGCCGCTGCTCGACATGCTGCAACATCACTGTGACCTGCACGACACGGATAGCCCACAGACAGGGGCAAAAAAAGTCGGCACGGCACTGCAAGCATCAGGCATGCATGCCGACGACGAGCTGCCTTATGTGCTGCAATTTCTCGGTTTCAAAGATGCTGCCGAAGACCTGCCGCCGTTGAGTCCCGAGGTCATCAAGGCGCGCCTGTTAAACACCCTACGCCGCATGCTTCTACAAGGCAGCCGGCAGCAGCCGCTGATTATCGTGGTAGAGGATCTACATTGGATTGACCAAAGCTCGGAAGATTTTTTGACCCTGTTGGTCGAGGGGCTGGTCGGCGCCGCGATTTTTCTTCTCACCAGCTATCGTCCGGGCTACCAACCGGCGTGGATCGGCAAGTCCTACGTGACCCAAATGACGCTACCGCGGCTGGACCCTGCCGACAGTCTAGCGGTGCTCTATTCGGTGCTC
This sequence comes from bacterium, assembly GCA_027294925.1. Next base: position 367 of record JAPULM010000257.1, on the reverse strand, counting down.
AAACGCGAAACGCTACCGCACGCCCTGGGCCGAACTATTGTCGAGCGCACCGATGGCAACCCGATGTTCCTGGAAGAGCTGGCCCACAGTATGACCGAACAAGGCCATTTAGCGGCCAACACACCGGTACCGGACACCATCCAGGGGGTGCTGGCATCTCGTATCGATCGCCTGCCTGATGCCCTCAAGCGCCTGTTGCAGACCGCCGCTGTACTCGGCCGCCGCTTTTCACCGACGCTGCTATCGATGATCTGGGAGGAAAGCGACGAACTGAGCGCGCATCTGCTCGAGCTGAAACGCCTGGAGTTCCTCTACGCCGAAGATCAAGGCGAGGAACCCCTGTATATTTTCCGCCATAGCCTGCTGC
>JAPULM010000256.1 GCA_027294925.1 bacterium | reverse complement strand
AGGGAGATCTCCACTGTGTGGAATACGTGGGGGCTTTTGATGCCGTCACGTTTCTCTTCGGCTGTTTTACCGAGATGAGGCGTGACCAGGCTGAAGCGTGTTTGCAGCGTATCAGCCGCAGTCTGCGCCCCGGTGGTATGTTTGTCCTCGATGTCTACACGCCGCGGTTTTTTGCGGCACTCGATGAGAGTCAAGAATGGTGGGTCGGACGCGATTTTATCGCCGGACGTTTTCCCCAGTTGGTCCTGACGGAGTATTTTTATTATGCGCGTGAGAAAACCTACGCCCGTCGGGATTTCATCTGCAATGCTACGACGGGCGCCTGGCATGCGTTTGGCGTCAGTGGACAGGCCTATACCTTGCCCGAACTCATACGCATGTGCGAAGCTGTTGGTCTCATTCCGGTGATGACCTGCGGTGGTTGGAACGGCGAAGAGGTGACGAAAGACAGCACGCTTTACATCGTCGTGGCCTCAAAGGGGTCAAGAGAGGCCCAAGATCGTTCTGCCTAGTACAGGCCGGCAGAAGTCCGCTAGCGGTTTGCACACCGCAAGTTCAACAATATCCGAGCCATCAACCGGTGAACCATTTGCGGTACGCAGTACTAGCGTACCCGCTCTCCTGGCTGCCGCGGTTTGGCAAACTCGGCGACAACGACATTGGCGCTATCGGGGCCGGCTGCCAGGAGCATGCCTTCGCTGACGCCAAAACGCATCCGACGCGGCTGCAAATTCGCCACCACGATGACCTGCTTACCGACCAGATCATCGGGTGTGTATGACTGGCGAATACCTGCGAAGATCGTGCGCTCTTCGCGGCCGAGATCGACGCGTAAGCGCAGGAGTTTATCGGCGCCGGCGACGGTTTCAGCTTGCAGCACCGTGGCCACGCGCAGATCCACCTTCGCAAAGTCCTCGAGGCTGATTTGGGCTGCGAACTCGTCGACTGTTGCGCTTGGGGGCGCCTCGGGTGTAGTCTCGAGATCCTCGGCACTCGCCGCGATCATGGCTTCCACCCGCTTCGGATCAATGCGCTCGACCAGGCGTTGAAACGGCCCGACCTCGTGGTCCTGCAAGTCGAAGCCGGCTGCGTCATCAAATGGCACCGCCGCAACGCGGAGGATGGCTTCAACCGCGGCGGCGTATTGCGGCACAATGGGCTTGATGAGTGTTGCCATCGTGCGGCAACAGTTCACCGCAAAGGTACAGATCTCAAGGGCTGCTTGCCGATCCTGCTTGACCACATCCCAGGGCGCGGCGTCTTGAAAATACTTATTGGCAATGTCGGCAATGGCCACGATTTCTTGCACGGCGCGGTTGAATTCCATGCGGCCATAGTGTTCCCGAATGCGTGGCAGGCGAGAACGGATCTCCTCGACAAGCGGTTGCACCTGTGGTGACAGTTGACCAATGCGACTGTCGAATTGCCGGGTGACGAACGGCACGGCGCGGCTGACCAAATTGGCAATCTTGTTGACCAGCTCGGCATTGACGCGGTTGACGAAATCCTCCAAATTGAAGTCCAGGTCGTCCGCCTGACCGTTGAGCTTGGCGGCGTAGTAATAGCGTAGATACTGCGGATCCAGGTGGGCGAGATAGGTGCGAGCAGTGACAAAGGTGCCACGCGTTTTGGACATTTTTTCGCCATTCACGGTCAAGAACCCGTGCACCAGGACTCTCTGGGGCAGCGTGTACCCGGCGCCCTGCAGCATCGCCGGCCAAAACAGGGTATGAAAATACACGATGTCCTTGCCAATCACGTGGTAGATGCGTGCCGCAGGGTTGTGCCAGTAGGCGTCAAAATCGCGACCGGTCTCCTGGCAGAATTTTTCCGTCGTGGCAATATATCCCACCGGCGCATCGAGCCAGACGTAAAAATACTTGTTATCCTCCCCGGGGATTTTGAAGCCGAAGTACGGGCCGTCTCGACTCACATCCCAGTCGCGTAGACCCTTCTTGAGCCAGCTTTCGATGAAACGTCGTATTTCCGGTTGTAGACGTCCCGGGGTGCTTACCCACTCGCGCAAGAAGGGTTCATAGACAGCCAGGGTGAAGAAATAGTGATCCGATTCACGGATCACTGGGGTGCTGCCGCAGATGGCACAATGCGGGTCGTGTAGGTCGGTGGGATTGTACGTGATGCTGCACACCTCACACACGTCGCCATACTGTTCAGCAGCGCCGCAGGAAGAATTCGGGCAGGTGCCGCGGATAAAGCGATCGGGGAGAAAGCGGCCGTCCTGCTCACAGTAGTACTGCGCTACCGGCCGTACGACAATGTGACCTTGCTGTCGCAGCTGCTCAAAGATATATTCCGAGTGGCGGCGATTTTCCGGACTGTTGGTCGAGTAAAAGCAGTCAAAGGCGACGTGAAAATCGGCAAAGTCGCGCTGGTGTTCCTCGTAGTAACGGTGGATCAGCTCCTCCGGCGTGATGCCGGAGCTCCGAGCTTTAAGCTCGATTGGTGTACCATGCGTATCATCGGCGCACATATAGACGGCATCCTCCCCGGTCATCTTGAGAAAACGCACCAGGATGTCTGTCTGGATGTATTCGACCAGATGGCCCAGATGAATACTTCCATTGGCATAGGGAAGAGCGCTGGTGATGAGAATGGGATCCACCATGGTTTTCCTTTACTTACACGGCGCCAAGGGCGCACGACACGCCGGACTTGCCGCCGTTCGCATGTAGTGATACATATGAATTGACTATAGCCTATTTTGTACCCTGGCGCACCGTTTGGCATCCGCTTGGCGACAGAGAGGCCGCGGCACGCCGGGGGGATTGGTCGAGGCGGTCAGTGGTGCCTGGCCGTGCCATGTGCAGCAAAGGAGAGCAGTTGTGCCGTCTTCTTCTTCCGAGCAGCCGCTGGCGGCACGCATGCGGCCGCGTACCCTGGAGGAATTTATCGGTCAGGAGCACATCCTCGGCCCAGGGCGACTCTTGCGCCGAGCGATTGAAGCCGATCAGCTGTCCTCGCTCATTTTTTCCGGTCCGCCGGGGACTGGCAAGACAACACTGGCGATGGTCATTGCCAATACCACCAAAAGCCATTTTCTCACCATCAATGCCGTGCTCGCGGGGGTGGCGGATATCCGGCAGGCAATCAAAACAGCCCGCACGCGTCTCCAGGATGCTGCGCAACGTACCATTCTGTTTGTCGATGAGGTGCACCGCTTTAACAAAGCGCAGCAGGACGCCCTGTTGCCGCACGTTGAAAATGGCACCATCATTCTGATCGGCGCTACCACCGAGAATCCGTATTTTGCCGTCAACCGGGCGTTGACGAGTCGCAGTCGCATTTTTCGCCTTACATCGCTCACCGCTGAGGATTTGCATCGTATTGCCGTGCACGCTTTACACGAGTCGGGGCGCGGCTATGGTCAACTCAGGGTGGAGATCGATGACGCAGCCCTGCGCCACATCGTTGACGTGGCCAACGGTGATGCGCGCGGTGTCCTGAATGCTTTGGAGCTGGCGGTGGAGACGACACCCCCCAACGCTGCCGGGGTCGTTGTGGTGGATATGCAAGTGGCGGAAGAGAGTATTCAGCAACGCGCCGTGCTCTACGATAAAGAGGGTGACTATCATTACGATACGATCTCCGCCTTGATCAAATCGCTGCGTGGTTCGGATCCCGATGCCGCCATGTACTGGCTAGCCAAGATGGTCTACGCCGGGGAGGACCCACGGTTTCTCTTCCGTCGTATGCTCATTTTTGCCAGCGAAGACGTGGGCCTGGCGGCTCCCGAAGCCGTCCAGGTGACGCTGGCCTGCGCCGAAGTGTTCGATCGGGTTGGCTTGCCGGAGGGCCGGTTTGCCCTGGCACACGCTGCCTTGTACCTCGCCACTGCCCCGAAGTCGAACTCGGTCTTTGCGTTTTTTGACGCCCTCCGGACCGTGGAAGGCGAACGCGACGGGGAAGTCCCGACGCACCTGAAGGATGCCAGTCGCGACGCCGAGAGTTTTGGGCATGGCGCTGGCTATTTGTATCCCCATGCCTATCGCGACCACTGGGTGGCACAGCAGTACTTGCCGACCCACCTCCAGGGCAAAGTGTTTTATGAGCCGAGTCGCCTGGGCTATGAACACGGTATTCGCCAGCAGGTCATTGCCCGTCGTGAAGCGCAGCTGGCAGCGATGCTCGAGGTGGAGGACGGTCACGGGAGCGAAGTGCTGACCTTTCGCCAGACGAACCGAGACATCGATCGGTGGTTACAGCGCACCATCAGTCGCGTCGGCGAAGAGCTGGGCACGCTGCGGGATCGCGTCTTGGACGCCGCAGCGTTGCAGCGGCACAGCCTCGTGCTGGATCTCAACGTCGCCACCGGTTTGCTCACCTGGGAGGCGCTGCGTCGTGCGCCAGAAGGCGGTGTCTGGTCTCTGGCCAGCTCCGCCCAAGCCGGCGAAGCCTTGCGCCAGCAAGCGCAGCGCCTACCGGAGATCGAACGCCCTCGAGTGCTGGTCGGTGACCTCATGCATCTCCCTCACCTCTTGCGAGCGCAAGGCGATGAGGAGGTCCGTTTCGATGCCGCAGTCGGGAGGAATGTCCTCACCAAAGGTAAAGATAAGACCGCGGCCTTGGCCTGTATTCGTTCCTACCTACGCCCAGGGGGACGGCTTGTACTAGCCGAGGTGGTGCCGCGTCACGGACAGCGTTTGTCGAGGTTAGTGGACCTGCACGAGCTGGAGCCCGACGTGATCACCCGTCTGCGTGAGGCTGAGGAGGCAATCTATGATGATCCGAATGATTCGCGCCTCTGGTCGCTCCCAGAGCTCGAAACGGCGCTCCTGGAGGCAGGGTTTACGGTGGGGAGTCCGTTGCGGTACGAAACGCTAGAAGACGAACGCCGCATCACCGCGGCTCATCTCGAGCGCTGGTTCAACACCACAGATGGCAGCGAGAGTTCGTCTTATGCGAGCCATCTGCTCACGCGCCTGACACGCGAGGAGTGGCAACGGGCCGAGGCCTGTTTCCGTCGTGAGCTCCTCGATCAGCTCGTGC
>JAPULM010000255.1 GCA_027294925.1 bacterium | reverse complement strand
AATCCAGCGCCGCGTTTTGGACCAGATGTACTGGATACCGGGACTATACTGGAAACGTCAGGAGGCGCGTTCAGCACTGATCAAAAACTACGAACCGATGCACTACCACCACATGAACCGCCGCATGGAGGATGTGTGGCTGGCGAAAAACTGATCGGCGTAAACAACCTATAAACCTAACGCAGGCCCTCTTGTTATGGGGGCCTGTTGTTTTTTATCGAGGGGAGCATGATGCCGCTTGCAGCGTGATGGAATTCAAATTTATTATGAGACGGCAGTGGGATGCCCATTCTACCTGAGGTTGTCAATGCAGCGCGGCGGGATTTTTTACAATGCTTATAGACTTTTCGTTTGACGGATCTTATTATAACCGGATTATCAGCTGACGTTGCCGTTTTGCTCGAGGAGTCAAAGATGAATGTTCTGGTAACCGGCGGCACCGGCTTCGTCGGTGGCTATGTGGTCCGGGATCTGGTTCGTAACGGCAATCGGGTCGCTGTGTTTGACTTATTTCCAAACCAAGATTTTTTGCAAGATTTGTTGTCAGAGCAGGAGTTGACACAGGTTGAGGTGTTTTCCGGCGACGTCACAGATCTTCCGCTGTTACTTCGTAGTATGCAAGCGGTCGAGCCACAGCGGGTTATTCACCTCGCTGCGACCCTGAGCTCAAGTAGTGAAGCGAATCCACTACGGGCGTTGAAGGTAAACTGCGAAGGCAGCCTAAATATTTTTGAAGCATCGTTAGCCTATAAGGTTGAAAAAGTGGTCTGGGCAAGTTCGATAGCCGTTTTTGGTCCATCGAGTCGACGTTCAGAAGACGAAGTGCCAAATGATGGTTTCCATCAGCCGCACGATTTATACGGTGCTTGTAAATCGCTGAATGAACAATTTGGTAAACATTATCGTCGTCGCCGCCAGCTAGATTGTACCGGCGTTCGCTTCTCCGTTGTTTATGGTTATGGTAAAGCCTTGACCATGGCACGAGGCACTGGGGCCGACTTTTTGCAAGAGTTGATTGATAAACCAGCCATTGGACAGACCGGGGTTGTTGCGCACGGTGATGCTTTGATCGATTGGTTGTATGTTGAAGACGCGGCTAGAGCCGTCGTTTTAGCCTCCCAAACACCGCATAATCATTCAATTGGTCTTAACATCTGCGGTGAACGGGACACCATCCGTGCAGTGGCAGGCAAGGTAAAAGCCTTATTACCGGATGCCCAACTGGACGTGCAAGCCGGCACCTGGGGTGGCGCGATGCGTTTTGAAATGGCAACAACTGAAGCTGAGATTAAGTATAGCCCGCAATTCTCCTTGCAAGAAGGATTGCGGCTCAATATTAATCGAATCCGTACAAAGCACGGACTGCCGGAAGTTTGAGCCTGTTGAGAAGTTGTAAAACCTAGGCGAGGAGGTTGATGTTGCATGGCTTATGAAGGAATGTTTGCCGAAACGATTTGCCTCAATGGGCATAATGGCGATCAAATTGATAGCTATCTTGCCCGTCCGTTAGGAGCTGGACCGTACCCCGGGGTGGTGGTGATTCACCATATGCCGGGCTGGGATAATGCCACCAAAGAGATTGCCCGCCGCTTTGCCCATCACGGTTATGTGGCTATTTCCCCGAATCTCCATTTTCGTGAGGGAAAAGACGCGCCGCAAGCCAACAGCGACAGTGTGCGTGAAGCTGGTGGCATGCCGGATGATCGCACCTTGGGTGACCTTGAAGGAGCCATCTCCTGCCTACGTGGGCTACCCTACCTGAATGGTAAGGTTGGTATTATTGGCTATTGTTCAGGTGGCCGTCAATCATACCTGGCCGCCTGTAAACTGAAAGGCCTGGATGCTGCGGTTGATTGTTATGGCGGCGGCGTGGTGGCTTCTGCTGACCAGTTGACACCGCGTCAGCCTGTAGCGCCAATTGACTATACTGCCGATCTCAGCTGTCCGTTGCTAGGTCTATTTGGCAAGGAGGACGGGCGACCATCGCCTGATGATGTGGCGAAAACGGAGGAAGCGCTTAAACGCTTTGGTAAAACCTATGCGTTTTATTTCTATGAAGATGCCGGTCATGCTTTCTTTTCGGTTGATCGACCATCTTTCCGTCAAGCTGCTGCGGTGGATGGCTGGGGGAAAATTTTCGACTGGTATAGCAAATATTTAAGCTGACTAGGTAACGATAAATTCTCGCACCTTAACCCTTCCCCTCAATAGGGAAGGGTTAAGGTGGAGGTGACTAAGATGCGTCACAACTTATTATAATGATTAACGTTATATTTCTTTCCCGCTCAACCCAAGCATCTCCTGCTAGGGGAAGAGAGGTGCGGCTTGCCGTGTCACGCAGGGCATATCTCAAGGTATTTACTTGCCTCGTCCTCCTTTCATGTTACATTTTGCTGCCCTGCCTTCCCATTGTATTTGCCGCTGATGTTCTCAAACAACCTGGCTTGTTTCAGCCGCATCCGCATCGATCGGCCCTGCTCCAACACCATTTGCAGGCAGGTATGCAAGCCGCCCGTGAAGGACGCTTGCAAGAGGCCATTGGCCATTTAAAGTACTGCGTTGCGCTTGATGCGTCCTTTGTCGATGCCTATTACCTGTTAGGACTGGTTTATTATCATCTTGGCCTTAGCCACGTACACGAGACCGATTATGCGATGAGTAAAGTGCTTGACATCCAGCCCAAGCATCTCGAGGCGCGGATCTACCGAGGCTTAACACGGATGCGGCTCGGCACTTTTGCGGGCGCTGAGGAAGATTTTAAAACGGTACTGACGCATGTACCGAATATGGTACTGGTGCGAAAAGATCTGGCTGCTGCTTATCTACGACAGGGTAACATGAAAGATGCCATAGCCACCTATAAGCGAGTGATTGATGAAAAGCCGAATCATCTTGTTGCACGTTGGAATTTGCGCGTCGCTTACGCTCAAATAGGTGGTTACCCAGATGATTTGTCAGAGCGTTACCGTATTTTAATACCGGAATTAGATAATGTCGCGTCACCCATCACTTTTAAGGATGTGGGCCACACGCTTGGGGTGTCGGCAATGACGCGGGGGCGTGGCAGCGCCTGGGGAGATTATGATCGTGATGGGGATGCGGATCTGTTTACGGTTGGCATCAAAGATCCGCACCATTTGTATCGCAACAACGGTGACGGGACATTTACTGACGTCACCCAGATATCGAATCTTAACGACGCACGTGGCGGTTGGGCTTCATTGTTCTTTGATTATGACCGTGACGGCGACATCGATTTGTTTGTGACACGGGACGGGTGGCGTGGGGTGGAAGGTAATAGTCTATATCGCAACAATGGTGATGGAACCTTTACCGACGTCGCCGCGCAAGCCGGCGTTGAGGGTGCCTCGGATAGCTTTACGGCCAGCCTGGCAGATATCAACAACGACGGATGGCTTGATATTTATGTGGCGAATGGCGTATCGCAGGCGGGCGGGGCAGCCAATAATTTATACTTAAACCTGGGTAACGGCACCTTCTCGGATGTTGCGCTACAAGCCGGCGTGGCCAATCATGGGCGCTCAATTGGAAGTGCTTTTGGCGATTACAACAATGATGGTTGGCCGGATTTGATGGTGATTAATCATGGTGGTCCAAATGCATTGTATCGCAATCAGGGTGACGGTACCTTTGTTGAAGTAACATCAGAGGCTGGCCTTGAAGCACCGCTGGATGGTTTTGTCAGTTTCTTCTTTGACTATGATAACGATGGGTGGCTTGATTTGTTTGTCACTGGGTGGACCGAAGACATGGAAGCGATCCTCAAAAGTGCCTTAGAGCGTAAGCCCAGTGATGAACGGAATCGATTGGCTTTATACCATAACAATGGCGATGGAACGTTTACCGATGTGACGGCTCAATCTGGTTTAGCACAGACCTATGGGGCGATGGCGGCTCAGTTTGCCGATATTGATAATGATGGCTTTTTGGATATTTATCTGGGTACGGGAGGCCCTCCAATGGACACCTATGAACCCAATAAACTGTTTTGGAATACAGGTAACGGAGCCTTTTTGGATGTAACGAATTCTGCCGGCGTCGGTAATTTGGGTAAAGGGCACGGGGCAACCTTTGCGGATTACGATGATGACGGCGATATCGACCTTTATGTCCCGATGGGCGGTGCGATGTTCGGCGACCGCCAGCCCAATAGCTTGTACCAAAATAATGGAACCCCCCACCATTGGCTTAAATTGCGTCTTGTTGCAAGCAAGAGTAATCCTGATGCCATCGGCGCAAAAATAATCGCCACGATAGAAAGAAATAAGATATACCGTACGGTTAATGGTGGAACCGGCTTTGGATCAATGAACGATCCTGTTGTCATGCTTGGGCTCGGTGGTGCAACACGTTTGTCTAAACTCAGAGTCGAATGGCCCAGCGGGATTCGACAGGAGTTTTTCGACATCAAAGCCGATCAACTGCTTGTCATCACTGAGGGACAGCCGCGTATGAGGCCATCTCGCCCCTAGTTGCTTCTTTCCCTCCCCTTCTCTCGCCTCAATTTTAAGGCAAATTTGACCCTCAAGGAACTGCTGAGAACTCCGATAAATATGCTATTATTAACGCGGTACATATAAAATGCGGCAGGATTCGTTTGCGCTGGAGCCATTGGATGGAAGATTTTCAACTGAAGCGGCGTTTGATTGAGCGTGGTCATCTTAAAGACTGGTCAAAAAGAGGGCATATACGGCGTGCAGACCATGCCCGCTTTCTTAAAACGTTACTTCGCATCGGTCTACGCATGACGGGTTTAGGTCGACGCGGCAAGACAAATGCTCTACAACCGGTGATCGAACACGTGCGGTTTGAATTTGATCACCTGCCGGAACGATTTGAAGGCTTTCGCATCTTACACCTTTCCGATATCCATGCTGACGGCTTGGTGGAATTGCCAGATGTTTTGCATGAGAAACTCAAACAATTGCAGGCTGATCTTTGTGTCCTTACCGGTGATTATCGTTTTGCGGTCAGAGGCTTATGCGATGACGTCTATTCCAATATGGAGAGAATTCTTGCCGGGGTTAATAGCCAACACGGGATATTGGGTGTATTGGGGAATCACGACAGCGAGGCAATGGTGCCGGAATTTGAGCGCATGGGGGTTCGAATGCTGATGAATGAGTCGCATGCGATTCAAGCGGACGATGACACCCTGTGGTTTATTGGGCTGGATGATCCGCATTATTATGGATGTGCTGATCTTCCCGGCGCCATCCAGCAGGTTCCTGAAGACGCCTTTAAAATTCTTCTTGTGCATACACCAGAAGTCTTTCACGACGCACACGAGCATGGCATTCATCTTTATCTTTGTGGTCATACCCACGGAGGACAGATTCGTCTACCGCTAGTTGGTCCAGTTTTCACCCATAGCAATGCACCGCGTAAATTTTCACGCGGTGTCTGGCGCTATAACAACGTCCAGGGTTATACAAGCTCCGGAGTGGGTTGCTCTGGTGTTGTGGCCCGTTTTCTTTGCCCACCTGAGATTGTGATGATCGAGCTTGCCAAAACTCAAACGCCGAGAACCCAGAGCCGATCTGACGTGAAGGTAGAAATAACCTTTGACGAGGTATCGGCCAACCGTCATCAGTCCAGCCTGATCTATGATTTTTCTCATTAATCCAGGCCGTAAAGGCTGCTATAGAGTCTGACTAAAATTTCATCTGTCATCACCTAGAGTAATTCTTTGAAGACATACTCAATAATACCAGTCTCGGGCTGGTTACGGGTAAACACATAACCGGATTGCACCATTCTTTTTAAAGCACCTTCAACGTCATCAAAAGATTTGCCTGTTTCCATCACACCTTGAGTGACGGACAGGCGTCCTTTATGGATAAGAGCCGCCTGCAGCAGGGCTTGTCTGATGTCTTCTTTTTCATCCAATTTACCATCGGCTTTAGCAATGCGTTGACTGAGAAAGCCTTTACGTAACTGCAGGTGCAGCATGCTAAGTAGCCAACTGCCAATGATTAAACGCAGAGAGAGTTGTCGATGAAGCGGAAATAAAAAAAGCGGGGACGCATAAAGTAGCCCCAGCCAGTAATAAATTGCTTCCCTAGTCAAGTTGCCGACTTGAAACCAGGCAAACCAGTGCAAGCCAGGTATCAAACACCAAATGTGCCATCGTAAATCCATAGCTTGTTCACCGCGATAATAAACTAAGTGCTGCGCACCACAATTAAGGGGGCAAAATCACACAGACAGAATTTAAGGGGGGTGCAGAGGGACAAGCGCCTTAACTTGGCGCGTATGCCCTAGCCCTCCCCCGTCGAGGGAGAGGGAACAAGCGGTTCAAAACGTCGCATCGCATTTATACAAAACATGTCTCGCCCGGCTAAACCGGCAGGGTAGCTGCGGTACGCAGTACTAGGTGGTGAGAACGTCCCAATCGGTATCGAGGGCATCCAGGGCGATTGCAAGCGCACCGTCAGAGCCGGCATAATCCGGATTCGATACCACGCGAACCTTGCCGCCTCCCACCTCAGACAAGTCGTTTTCTAATGCCTCACGTAGACCGGTGACCAGGGCGCTACCACCTGCGAGGATAATATTCTCCCGCACGGATTCTTGAAATTCAGGTTCGACACGGGCGATGAGCTCCAGCATCGTCTCGCTGATTGGTGGTACGAGGATTTCACAGGCCATCCGCATCTCATCAGTGATGTCTAGTTCGGTGGGTTTTGCAGCCACCGGCGCTGTGATCATGACGCGTGCTTTGGTTTTGCTAATATAACCCCATTGCTCTTTCCAAGACCGTATCATGTGGAGGGTAAATTGAGCATTGGGATAACGCTCTTGGATCAAGGTAGAAAGCTTCATATCAATGAGATCACCGGCTGTGTCTAAGGTCCGTTGATCTTCATCTGTTGGATAATGGCCGTTCATCACGCAGAAATCGGTTGTACCTGCACCAATATCAATAATCATGGTATGCAATAAGGCTTCTTGCCCATAAGCAACTGCAAACGGTTCGGAGACGATCATGACATGGTCAGCTAATCCCTGCATGGCGGCGCGTAGCTGTTGTTTATTGACTCGTAGGGCTTCAGCTGGAGCGCCAACCACTGCACGGATGCGAGGGCGGTTTTGGAGTTCGGGATCAAGGCCAACGAGCGAGAGCAGATACTGCAGCAACTCACGTACGGCCTGGGTGTCTCTTTCTGCCCCTTCTTTGATCAAGCCACGTTCAAGTGGGCGTCGGAGGTCAAGCATGGTGCGGTTATCCACTGCTTCACGACCAATTAGGACATCTTTCTTGAGAATTTTTCGTGCGACGAGATCGACAGGCCAACCCACAAAACTGTCGATCAAGTGACGTTGACTATCGGCAGCGGAAATCGCGCTACGTGAGGTCCCAAGGTCTATGCCAACATGAATGACGTCATGGCTATCGTTCATCTGTTAAGTTCCTTTCTGGGTGGTTAATCGAAGCGTTTGGTCATAGGTGCGTATCCCTTTAGACAACGCTCGCGCAATGCCTTGACGGTATCGAGGGTTTGATAACAGGCGTGCCTCATCTTGGTTTGAGAGAAAGGAAACCTCTGCTAAAACCGCTGGCATGCGGGTTGCCACGAGAACGAGAAACGGGGCCATTTTTACCCCGCGATTGATGAGGTTAGGATTCAGTTTGCGCAAGGATATTGACAGTTGTTTTTGAATGAATGTGGCAAGCTGTCTCGATTCACCTCGCCGGACATCGACATAGACATGTTCCAGAAGTTGACGAAAATGTCCCAGGGTATAACCGGACCTTTTATTTTCCAGTTCAGCCAGCTCAATACTATGCGGGTCATCAGTCGGTCCAAGATAGTACGTTTCAACACCACGTGTTACTGGGGTTTTGAACCAGTTGGCATGGATCGAAATAAACAGGTCGGCCTTTTCGGTGTTGGCAAGAGCAACCCGTTGATTGATCGGTACAGTGCTATCGGTTTCGCGTGTCATGACGATCTGGAAGTTGTATTTCTCCAGGAGTTTTCGTAAACGAATGGCGATGTCTAAGGTGATCTCTTTTTCCGCTATCCCGTGTGAATCAACGGCTCCGCTATCCACACCGCCATGGCCAGGATCAATAATAATCTTTTTTACCGGTAATGGGAATACACGAAAATTAATCGCTTTGGGAATGGGATAGGTTTCTTCTGTTATGTCGGAGACAATTGACAATGATGCTTGCGGCTGGAGCTCTGGTTTTAAAAGGGGAGAAGCCCAACTTCTGAGCTTTTTTACGGGTAAGATATCAACGGGGAATAGGGTTAAAATAAGCACAAGCGCTGCGATGATGAGCATCGGGCAAATAATAAGCAGCTGAACAACGGGCCGACTGAAGACTGAAGGTTGCGGTTGCAGCGTCTTAGGGTAAATACGCGGCCGCTGGCCTGTATTTTCCTGTACAGCCTCGCGTAGAAGGCGCTGTTTTATACGAGTTGACGGCGCCATGCCAAATATTACCGGCCTTTAGTTAGGAAATGACAGTGACGTCTTATAACTTCATTAAGTCGTCTTGTGACGTCGGATCCGCCACTAGCCCTGAACATATACTTAGATAAGCAATTGGTACTTTCATCGCAGCAAGAAACTAAACGCATACTAAGGAGTATAACTAAATCTTCAAAAGCTGACAATAAAGTTGACAAAGACGTCGCTGTATCGGGTTATTGGCAGGCTTGAAACGGATCTAATACAGAAGGTATTTTTGCAAGGTTCGTAAGCTCTCGCCTATACGAGTGCCGTACCAACTTATAATTTTTCCGTCAATCAGATAAATACGCTGTTGTTGTACGGCTGGGACATCATTAAATGAAAGGAAATCATCTCGATCAGATTCGGTAAATATATAAGGTTCATCTGGTAAAAGGATGATATCCGGACGACGAGAAGCCATTTCATCCAGACTAACACGCGGGTATCGACGGTCACGCTCGACGGTGCGATTCGTGCTCGTAGGCGCTTCCTGCCGCAAGTCGGCGGCAAGCGGAAAACGGCGTTGGCGTTGCGCAAAGATGTTGTCACCACCGCATACCCGTAGCATGTCATGCACGTAGGTAGCACGGTTGATCGTTATGTAGGGGTCTTTCCAAATGGGGCAAAAAACCCGGACGCGGTCTTTTTCAGCCGTGACGGTTATCGCACCTTGATAGGCAGCTTCAATCTCATGCAGTTTTATTTCGACGTCAGCCTTGCAGTCAAGCAGCTCGGCGATGCGCCATAAGAGATCAATCCCGTCTCGCACCGTCCGCGGTTCAAACACGTAAACCGGCACGCCCTGCGCATCTAGGCGTTCAATATCCTGCCGTCTATTTTCTTCCTCTACGGCAAACACCAATTGCGGCCGAAGTTGTAAGATGGCTTGCAGATTTGGATTTTTCGTGCCGCCTAACTTGTTTTTATGAACCACCTGATCAGCCGGCTCGGTGCAATAATCGGTAATGCCGACTACCTCCCTACCCCAGCCGAAATTGAATAGCACCTCCGTGATGCTAGGTACTAACGAGACCAGACGTTGAGGACTAGACGGGATGGCGACGCAGCGCCCTAAACTATCGGTAACGATGCGATCAGTTGGCATGAGAGGAGTCCAATAGGTTACCTCAATTCGACCGTGGGGTGACCTGGAACGGGGGTGCACGGGTGGGGATTGGAACCTCGATGACGGTCGGGCCTGTCGCGTTTAAAGCCTCTCGCAAGGTCTGCTCTAGCCGTTCGGGTTGACATTTAATGCCACGTGCGCCAAAGACGCGTGCCACTTCAGCAAAACTCGGATTATGTAAATCAGTTCCGATCAGGCGCCCCTGGTAGCGGGTCATCTGATCGTTTTTTGAAGCGCCCAGCGCGTTGTCGACAAACACCACCACCACCACACCAATGTTATATTGTACGGCAGTCGCTAGATCTGGCAGGGCGTACATGAAACCGCCATCTCCGGTTAGGGCGACGACCTGCCGTTGTGGGTCAGCGACTTTGGCGCCCAGCGAAAGCGGGAAGCTAAAGCCGAGCGTTGCAAAATAGGATGAGGTCAAATAGCGCCGAGGATGACGTGCACAATAGGCGAAATGACTCCAATAGCCGATGTTGGTGACACCGCTGACTAACACAGCGTCGTCATCCAGCACGCGCTGCATGCATCGAATGATCTCACTTTGCTCCGCTGCTACATGCTCTAACCATTGCGACTGCCGCTGCTTGATGCCTGTCAGCTCATCGTCTGACCACGGGGTTGGCGTCGATTCCTGTGTTACCTCCTCTAGTAAGGCCTGAAGCCCCAGTCGTGCATCGCCAATGAGACGAATGTCGGCCGGAAAATTTTTGTCGATGACGCTCGCATCTACATCAAGATGAATCAGTTGTTGCGGGGCGTGTGGCGCGTTAAGGCCTACCATTTGCCCGGTTAGCCGGGTGCCGACAGCCAGTATGACATCTGCCTTTTGCATCGCCCAGGTCGTAGCCCCGTGTCCATAGAAGCCGGTACCGAGTGATAAGCGATGATCTTCCGGCATCACGCCTTTGCCCTCTGGTGTGGTGGCGACAGGGGCGCCGAGTGCCTCGGCAAACGCCAGGAGTTCGCGTGAGGCGTCCGCTAACGTCACCCCGCCTCCAGCCCAGATGAGCGGTTTTTTTGCACCTCGTAACCGTTCGGCCGCCCGTTGAATATCTGTCCAATTCGGCGTTGTGGGGGCGGCATGAGCTGGCGTATCGAAAATTCCCTCCCCTTCCATGCTAAATAAATCTGGTGGGATTTCGACTTCGGTTGGCCGCGGTCGACCGTCGCGCATCTGGCGCATCGCTTCATGAATAGAAGCTGCAATGCCACTGAATTGGTTTACCCGTTGGCACCATTTGGTGACTGGCCGAATGATGTCGAGCTGATCGTTAATTTCATGCAGCGCACCTCGGTCATGCCCGAGGTTCCAGCTTTCCACCTGACCGGCGAGAAGTAACACCGGTGACGAGGCGGCATAGGCCGTTCCTAGAGCTGCGCTGGCATTCTGCACGCCCGGCCCCGGCACCACCAACGCCACGCCCGGTCTGCCTGTCAC
>JAPULM010000254.1 GCA_027294925.1 bacterium | reverse complement strand
TCGCGCAGCACCTCCTCGGGGAAGTCGTCTAACCGCTTAGCGCCAGTGCGCAATTCAAACCAGACACTCGCAATATCTATGGTCTCTTTGGAAACGCCCATACGGCCCTCTTTTTTATCCCGTCAATCACGTTGTGTGTTTAACCAAGAACCGGTCACAGCCTTTCTCATAATATGCTGTTTTGAACGCGGACAGGCACCCCAAGGATCGCTATACAGACGCCCAGAAGGTCTTCGTCACTTTTGTGTTCTGGGGCTTTACGGCAGATGGCGCCACGGCGAGTGCACGCCGCGAGAATGCTACCAGAAGTCATCGCGATGCATCCGTCTTTGGAGCTGCCCTTTTCCGTGCTGGCACCGTTAGTCTCGCTCGGTGCTAGGCATCGCTCTGCCCGACTTTTGCCCTACTCAGTAAGGCATCGTACGCCACAGTGCGCCCTTGTTGCGTGTGAACGCCTTAATAATAGATAATAAAATCAATTAGTTACAAGGTAGTTCACAACAAAATTGAGAAATCGTCGGTTCAAGACCTCGTCTCCCTAGAGGGTCAGTTGCCATGGGCGCGGCAATCCTGTCTTATCCGTGCAAGACCGTCGTACACGGGGTTCGACGAGAAACACTGCGCGGAGGGGCGATGAATGCCATGACGGCCGACCGACCTTTTCTGTTGTCGAACGCTTCTGAGCGAGTCGGTGAAAAGCTGGGCGTTAGCGACTGGGTCTTCATCGATCAGGTTCAGGTCAACATCTTTGGCGAGGTCACCCGCTGGCGCACGCCAGGCCACTGCGATCCAGATTACGCCAGGAAAGGTCCATACGGCGGTACCCTGATGCATGGCTTTCACATGTTAGCGCTCTTGTCAGACTTCTTCAGGACTGCGGGCCTGGTTCCGGAAGACGGCACTGGACCCCTCAACTACGGCCTCGACAAAGTACGCGTGTTGCAGCCGGTAGTCATCGGCGATGGCGTACGTTTGCGCGCGCACATCAGCCTTCTCGATGTCACAGACAAAGGCAACGGTGAATCGCTTCTGAGAACCTGTCACGAAGTTGAGGTGAAAGGCATTGAGGGCCGGGTGCTGTACGCTGAGTATCTGACCTACTGGTACCCGAAGATCAGTTGATTGCGAATCCTACGTCGGCGGAACAGTCGACAGCAGCCTTTGAATCGGGTTCCCAACGTCCGCTACGTGCCCACCGCGCGATCGGCTTTGGCTTGGTAAAGATTGCGGTGCTCGGTTCGTTCCGTTTTACTGGCTGTGAATTTTCAGGTACGTGAGGATCAAATATGGCGACCTCCAGCAGCGACATCCGCGAACGCTTGCGCAGCACCGCCCCAAAACTCATGGAGCTGACCGACAAAGTGGTCTTTGGTGATATTTGGGAACGCCCGGAGCTGTCAAAGCGCGACCGAAGCCTGATCACCGTAGCCATGCTGGTGGCCACGCATCGGGACCGCCAGCTTCCCGGGCATTTAGGTCGCGCCATGGACAACGGTGTCACCCAGGAGGAGTTGGTGGAGATTATCACCCACGCGGCGTTCTATGCGGGCTGGCCATGCGCGATGACCGCGGCAACTATTGCCAAGGATTTCTTCGATCAACGAAGCTCCTGAGACGCCCCGCGACGAGCCGCACCGATCATTGACCCGTTGCTGATCCCGTGTCTTCGCGATGCTATTGCGCAGGAAGAAACCTTGGCATCGAGCACCGAAATGCTTGCCGCTGATACAACGTGGTTTTTTTCCGGCTTGATCCAGTCGTCGATGGATTCCACCTATCCATGACGTTGTCCTCAACAAGGGCGCTTACATATCGACGCCATTGCGCTTACATATCGACGCCAGTACACAGTGCTAACCTGACGATCGGTTTGATCAAAGAATCAACATGCAAGTGTGTAGAAGTTGTTACTTGTTGTTCGTCGGTTTGTTAAGCGTTTCAACGCTGGTGCACGCTGTTCCAAGCCTGATCGTTGGGCCAGATAAGATAGGAGCGTCCGGCGACAATTTGAGCATCTTAACGAGCATCACCGATGCCGACATCTGGCTTCTCACAACAAGCGATGTGTATGCTCTCAATGACCCTTATATCAGGCTTGTCCAGCTGGAGCTAATCCCGGACCCAGGTCAGTTCGATGGCTATAAACCAACGCCGTACTACGGAAAGAACCTTGGAAAAGTCAGTGACGGCGGCTGGTCCACGTACGATGCCACGTTCTTTCAGCTCGACGTCAGCTTGACGTACACGGGGATTCTGGATGAGGGAATCTACTTTTTTGCTGTGGCTGACGACAATGGCGTCGAGGGTCTGCAGGCCAATGGAGGCAGTGGATTTAGTCCCGATTCATTCTCGCCAAAATCTGCGAGCGCGGTCGCAGAATATGTGGGCGCAGTCGCGGTCCCCGAGCCGTCGAGCCTTGTGCTGTTTGGTGTCGGTCTCATCCTGATTCCTCTGATTCGCCGCGGCAGCGGTACCGTTCGCCTTCAGGCAACCTAGAAAAAGC
>JAPULM010000253.1 GCA_027294925.1 bacterium | reverse complement strand
GATGCCAGCGATAAGACAGCTGGCCAAGCTGGAGAGCACGATCTCCACCGGGGTGGCGGCGCTGTCTTCGGAGGCAAAGACCTCGGGATGGTCAGCCTCAAAGGTGAACTCAGTCTTGTGCTTCTGCTCCGCGCCGAGCCCGTAGAATCCTTCCACGGTGGAGCGGCTGTGGGTGCCATTGATCCACTTGCACGTCGCCCGCCACTGGAACTGGGCGCCCGCCGGTTGCTCGGATAGCGCGTCGCGTGCGTCGATCAGCGCCTGGACGTTTACGCCGTTGTCGACTGATTTGTTGGTCGTCATGGTTAGTTCCTCTGGGTTTGGGTGATCGAAGAATCCAAGAATCCTAACGATAGACATTTCAAACGCCCTTTGCAAGCCCGGACGCATGAAAGCCTCAAGGAATCATAAGCAGCAACTGATAAATACGACACCTGTGTCGGGGAACCGCCTTCGAGCGCGAACGGACGTTAGAGGCTCTGCAGGAGTCGGAGAGGCGATACCGTTCGGTGATGCAGTCAGCCAGCGACGCGATTATTACCGCCGATTGCCATGGCAACGTCGTTGCATGGAATAATCAGACAAGGAGTATGAGCATGCAACCTCACAACCGAATCCTGATCGTTGATGATAACCCCGCTAATAAAGGTACTGTGCACATTTGTGCGTAAATGGGCGCTAAACGCCCATGAAGGGGTAACCACTTTCAGAAACTCCGTTTGTGAAAACACCTTATGTCCATTCAAGCAGACGATCCAGCTGAATGCCAAGACGTGCATGTGTACAATCTCGTATTTGCTGGCGAACATCTTAGCAATGCATTCTATGGCTATATGAATGGGGCAGCCCAAACCGGTCGACTTGCCGCTGCAGTCATTGTTGGACGCATCCAAATGACGGCACCCATCCAGAACATCCCGTCGCAGAAGGTCGGAGTTTGAGAGGTCGCCGAGGATGGCGCCTTTTGATCGTGACGCAATAATGGGATCCGGCAGGCGTATTATGAGCCAAAGCCACTCAGCGAGCTTTATACTGGCTGACAGGAAATGCTGGTAGAGTACCGGCAGGTTGTGGCCAAGGTGCAGGAGGTTGTGCAAGAGACGGAGTGGCAGGGGCCGGAAAGCCCGGTTAGGCTTGCATAGGATAAGGTGTAGCAGAAGCGACCTTGCAGCAAACGAGCCGTGAAGTATGCTATGATATGCAATGGTTACATGCCGTTATGCATTTCATGACCTGAAGACGTCATTGTCAGTGAACCTGTGAGAAAAGGAGCCTGGTATGCCCCAACCCGTCCCCATCCCAAAGGTCGATCTTGATACCCTGCGCAATGCGGTGCGCAAAGAGTATGCTGAAGTTGCCGCGAACCCGACCAAGGGCTTCCATTTCCATACTGGACGCCCACTAGCAAATATCTTGGGGTATCCTGACGAGTGGATTGATGCTGTCCCAGAGAGTGCGCTGGCCTGCCTTGCAGGGACGGGGAATCCGTTCTCATTAGGCGAGATCCGGCCAGGAGAACATGTGGTCGATGTAGGTTCTGGCGCCGGCTTCGATAGCTTCATTGCCGCCCGCCTGGTGGGAGCAACGGGAGCGGTCATCGGAGTGGACATGACCCCGGAGATGCTACAGAAAGCCCAGAGCGCAACGACTGCGGCAGGACTCGATCACGTCGAGTTTCGCGACGGGCACGCCGAAGCGCTGCCGGTCGCGGATGGCTGGGCCGATGTGGTAATCTCCAACGGTGTGGTGAATTTGTGTCCGGATAAAGTCGGCGTATTTCGCGAGATGTACCGGGTCCTTAAACCTGGTGGACGTCTTCAGATTGGCGATATTCTGGTAGACACACCTGTCCCGGAGGCTGCGAAGGAGAACATCGATCTGTGGACTGGATGAATCGCCGGCGCTCTGCTGGAAGCAGAGTTGCAGGTGGTGGTTGAGGCAGCCGGATTCCAGGGCTTTGAGATCACTTGGCAAGCTGAAGTCTTCAGTGGCGCCCCCCAGCAAACAAGTGCCGCTGCTTTTGGTACGGTAGGAATCAATTTCCGAGCCCGCAAACCGGTGTCGGCATAAAAGGCGTAGCGGGCAGGCGATGACCAAGTCATGAACTGACAACACTTTTTACTGTCAGTCCACTCACGCTCGAGCCGCACTCAACGTCTGGCTTCCTACGCCACTGGCGAGGTCGAGAACCCGAACACTGGAGATAACCCCAGCCATATCAAGCATAGTCTCTGTGGTGGGCTCCATCCAGTTGGCAACCGTTTTTTCCCATTTCGCCCACCCGTGAGCTGCACCTTCCCATTGTTTTTGCATATACGGGTTCGATCGAACCCAGCTTACCTTCTCCACTCCGGTTTTCGTTTCTCAAGAAAGGCGCGAACGCCTTCATCGAAATTTTGTGTGCCGGCTAACCCAATGGCCACTTGGCGTTCAACGTTGAGGCCCTCGTCGAAAGTGAGCCCGCCCCCATAGGTGATCGCACGGCGGATTCCGGCCAATGCTTCGGGCGGCTTGTCGCAAAGTGTTTCTGCGTAGCGCTGCACCGTTTCGCGCAGCGCTTCGGGTGGCGTTAGTTCGTCGATAATCCCAAGCGCTAAAGCCTCTTCCGCGCTCAACAGATTGCCATCGTAGAGATACCTGAGCGCCCGAGTTCGCCCCATCAGCCTCGCCAGCGCTTGCGTCGCGCCCACTGGTGGAATGAAATTGAGGTTCACCTCGGGTTGGCCGAGTTGGGCGTCTTGCGCAGCAAAGCGCACGTCACCATGTAAGGTCATCTCCAAACCGCCGCCCACCGCGACGCCGTGGATAGCGGCGAGTATAGGTTTGCTGGATGTGCGTATGGCGTAGACGATGTGGTGAAGCAAGTCGCAGTACGTCGCCATTCCCTCTTCGCTGATGCCGACAAATGTGCTCAGCTCTGCCCCAGCGCTGAAGTGTCGCTCCAAGGCGCTTGCGAAAACAATCACTCGAACCGAGCTACTTGCTTCGAACTGTCGCAGCGCGTCAATCACTTCTTGCACCATCGGATGGTGAAAGGCGTTGAGCGGAGGACGGTTAAACTCGAGCCATCCGACGTGATTGTGAAGCGTTAAACGGAGATGGTTCATCCCCGATCCGATTGATTTGGCCATCACTTTCTCCAATAGATCGATGCGCGCATCCCGCCAAAACACCCCACGCCACGTTCCTTGTCACCATCCTTTACATGGACTCGTTGATGGAATTCGCAGCACCGCTGCCTTGGGTTTCCTCAATGCCCTTATTCGATACAACTGTCGTACGCAGTCGATTGGCAAGAAAGATGCCCGACAGGACCAGTGCGAGACCTAGGATAAGGAAACTCGTTATCGCTTCGCCGAGCAACATCGCGGCTAAGAATATGGCTGAGATCGGGTGGAGCGTCAAGTAGATCACTACGCGGCTGGGCGGCAGCCAACACAACGCCCAGGTAAACAGGGCAAACTGAATCGCCCCGCCCATCGTCCCGAGGCACAGAATAGCGAACCAGCCATTGGGCGTAAACACTGGCACTGAGGTCACCGCGCCACCCATGGCGGCCAGTGGTAACAGGGTTAGAACCCCAAACACCATCGCAGCTGCCGTGACAAAAAGGGGGTTATAGCGCTGCAACCAGGAGGGTCTGGATCGGAAGGGTTGCCAATCCGATAGCGCCTCTGGCGGCAGTGGTACAGTTCAGTGAGGCGCTAAATGTCCAGGGGAATAAACCGAAGAACAATACGCCCAGAAACACAATGGTTCCAAGGTCTCGCAAGGGAATACCAGACCGCGGCCATTGTACGAACAAGACCGGGGCCATGCAACAGGTGGCAATCACATAGCGGTAAAACGCCAGCGTAACGGAATCAGTTTCGCCAATGACAAGGCGGGTTGCGACCACCGATGCGCCAGCGCTGAGGGCTGCGGTGGCACGGCGAGGTTGGCTAACGTAAAGTTGTTCATCTAATGGTGAACGCACCCGGATTACCCGCCATGACGTTGATGATCAGTTGTTTGGACGCGCTGTCCATTCCGTTCTCTCTCTTTAGCCGGCCACCCCTTGGATGTAGAGGTAAGGATGCTCTCGTGCCAAGGTGTCAAGCGGCATCTCTACCTCTTGACGACGCAGTCCCTGCCGGTCGGCGTGCTGTTTGTGGCGTGGTGCCACCTTCGCCAGCAAGGCGGTCATCTTACTGATAAACCCTCTGCGTGGCGCAGGGATTGGTGGCAGTGTCTGGCACGACTGCTCTAGCCCGAGTTTACCGCCTCCCTAATTAGTGGCTCATAACTGATTG
>JAPULM010000252.1 GCA_027294925.1 bacterium | reverse complement strand
CACACGCTTTGCTCGCTTTTTTGAGGCACTGGAAAAGACCTACTGGACGGTTATGCGTCTTGGGGTGTGTACGGATACGCAGGATGCAACGGGAACCGTCACGCGTCAGTGTGAGGTCCCTGGGGTAAATGCGGGGCGTCTGCAAGACATTCTGAAGCAATTTATAGGTCCCTTGCAGCAAATCCCTCCCATGTACTCGGCAGTGAAACATCAAGGGCAACGTCTGTATCAACTGGCTCGGAAGGGCCAGGTCGTAGCGCGTGAGGCACGTGACGTTTTCATCCGGCGCCTGGAGTTACTCGATGTGCGTGGACCATTGGTTACGCTGACGGTCACGTGCTCCAAAGGGACCTATATTCGCACATTGTGCGAAGATATCGGCCTGGCGTTAGGCTATGGGGCACATGTGGTGCATCTACAACGCTGTCGAGTAGGCCCTTTTAGCTTACATAACGCCGACTCATTAGAGTTGTTGCGACAGCGGGCCAGGGAGGGCACCCGTGATACCATGTGTCTCCCTCTTACAGATGCCTTGGCATTCCTCCCGGCCTTGTTTTTGACCCCAAGACAATACGACGATCTCCGCACAGGGCAGGGCAGGGGACTGACGACGTTTCTCAAGACGCTGACCCGCCCAACATTGGAGGGCTCGTGCTATCGCCTCTGTATGCCAGCGGACAAAACGGTGGCTGTTATGCACCGCCAAGCATCCGAGCCGAGGAGGTGGAAGCTGTACTATCTTGAGCACGACACGTTCCAACCCGCGTGATCTGCTCAGGGGGAGATGTCCTGCCCTTATAGCACTGACTCTCTCAGGCAACACCGCAGACAAAGGAGCAGAAACATGCCTGCAACGAAGGAGACAAAATCACCAATTATTGAAGACTTTCGCACCCATGAACACGACACAGGTTCATCGGATGTACAGATCGCGTTGTTGAGTGATCGCATTCGCTATCTCACCCAACACTTTAGGACACACTCGAAAGATCATCACTCTCGTCGCGGTTTACTCAAACTCGTGGGACGTCGACGTCGCTTGCTTGACTACGTCAAAAGCAAAGATTTTGCACGGTACCAGCAGCTCCTTGCACGTCTGGGTATTCGGCGTTGACGCTTTCTTTACCCACGAAAAGAAGTGAGCTGCCAGCATAACACCTGATTGGAGGCGTGACATTGGAGCACCAAGTTGCCAGTTGTACGATTAACGGACGAACGCTGGTCATTGAAACCGGAGAAATAGCGAAACAGGCTAATGGGGCAGCGTTGGTTCGTTACGGCGACACCATAGTCCTCGCCGCAGCCACTGCTTCTCCTGATGACCGCAGAGATATCGATTTTTTCCCCCTCACCGTGGACTATCGCGAGCGGACCTATGCCGCGGGGAAAATCCCTGGGGGGTTCTTTAAACGGGAAGGGCGCCCGGGTGAGAAAGAAACACTGACCTCACGGATTATCGACCGTCCCATCCGCCCGCTCTTTCCTGGAGCCTATCGCAAGGATACGCAAATCCTGTGTACCGTCCTGTCAGCTGATCGGGAAAATGATCCGGATGTGGTAGCCGTGATAGCCGCTTCCGCCGCCTTGAGCGTGTCGGACATTCCTTTTTTTGGCCCTATTGGGGCTGTCCGCATGGGTTATATCAACGATGCGTTAGTGGTCAATCCAAGGCGCGAGGCACTGGAAAAGAGTCAGCTGAACCTGATTGTCGCTGGCACTCGTGAGGCCATCGTTATGGTCGAGGGTAGCGCCTCTGAAATTCCGGAAGCGATCGTGTTATCTGCCTTGCAAGAGGCCCACCAGGCGTTGCAACCCTGTATTGATCTCCAACTCCAGCTCAAACAGGCTATTGGCAAAGACCCGATGCCTCTCGCAACCGAGGCAGTCGATGTCACCTTGCAGCAGCGCGTCCAGGACATGGCACAGAGTCGCCTCCAAGAGGCCTTGGCCATTGCCGGGAAGCTCGAACGTCAAACTGCCATCAGCGCTTTGGAGCACGATGTCATCACGGAGCTAGTCGGAGAAGACCTCGACCCACACGAAGCCACGCGGCGCACACGAGCTATCCAGGGGTTCCTGCATGACCTGGAAAGTGCTGAGATGCGTCGCCAGATCCTGCAAGAGGGCCGACGTGCCGATGGCCGCGGTCTCACAGATATTCGTCCGATTAGTGGCAAAACGTCGCTTTTGCCATGCGCGCATGGATCGGCATTGTTCACACGAGGCGAAACCCAGGCCTTGGTCGTCGCAACGCTTGGCGTGCGGGTGGATGAACAATTGATTGATGACCTGGAAGGCAAAAGCTACAAGCGCTTTATGTTGCACTACAACTTCCCATCTTTCAGCGTCGGTGAGGTGCGCCCCTTACGTGGCCCGAGTCGCCGCGATATCGGCCACGGAGCCTTAGCCGAACGAGCCATTGTGCCAGTGTTACCGCCCCATGAGAGCTTTCCGTATACGCTGCGTGTGGTGTCGGATATTCTGGAATCGAACGGCTCGTCATCCATGGCATCGGTGTGCGGCGGCGCGCTCGCTCTAATGGACGCCGGGGTACCCATTAAAGCCCCGGTTGCCGGTATCGCCCTAGGCCTGATCGAACAGGATGGCGAGGTGGCTATCCTGTCCGATATTCTTGGTCTGGAGGATCATCTGGGTGATATGGATTTCAAAGTCGCGGGGACAGCGGCTGGGATCACGGCGATACAAATGGACATC
>JAPULM010000251.1 GCA_027294925.1 bacterium | reverse complement strand
GATACCTCAAATGAAATTGCTGGAGATGGCGATATTTCGCATCCGGGTATTGGGCATGCGCGGCGTATGCAGGTGCCAACACCAAACGAGCAGCATGCGGTGATGATTGAGGCAGTGGAAAATCATATGCCCGAGGTCATCGTCATCGATGAAATTGGCACCGAGGCTGAGGCACTTGCGGCTCGTACCATTGCCGAGCGCGGTGTGCAACTGATCGCGACGGCACATGGTAATACATTGGATAATTTGTTGCGCAATCCTACCTTGTCTGATCTCCTTGGCGGTATCCAGGCGGTGACGCTGTCCGATGAAGAAGCCCGTCGGCGTGGCACCCAGAAGACCGTTCTGGAGCGTAAAGCGCCCCCGACGTTCGATGTTCTGATTGAGATTCAGGAGCGTGATCGGCTTGCGGTTTATCATGATGTTACTGAAGTTGTCGATTATTTTCTGCGTGGGCGGCCACTTGACCCGCAGCTTCGCATGCGGACGGCGGACGGCGGGGTTGAGATTCAGCAGCCGACACCACGCCCGGACTCGGTTGCAACGCCGCGCCGGCCACGGCGTCGGACACTTCGGGTTTTTCCCTATGCAGTGAATAAGAGTCGGCTTGAGCAGGCCATTCAGTCATGTGAAGTTACGGCCCGGGTGGTTACGGAGATTGAAGAGGCAGACGTCGTCTTGACACTGAAATCACACGCCAGGCACCAGCCCAGGCGGCTGCGCGATGCTCAGGCTCGTGGTGTGCCGCTGCACGCTATCCGTAACAACACGGTAGCGCAAATGGCCAGCTTCCTGCGGGCCGTTTTTGAGCGGCGCGAGCGACCCGTAAAGGAAGACACCGCGATGCGGGAAGCCGAGACGGCGATTCGTGACGTGATGGAACAGACCCACTCTGTTGAGCTGGTGCCACAGGGCGCCCGTATGCGCCGTTTACAACACCAACTTGCTGAAGGTTACGGGCTGACAACGCGTAGTACAGGCATTGAACCGTATCGTCGGGTGGTGATTTATCCACCGGAACAGGAAAGCTTCCTTGGGGGCAATACTGCCCCGCCGAACTGACCGGGCAATGGTGCTGCGCAACACTAGGCAAGCGGTGCTGGAACAGCGCGCTGTTCCATTGGATGCGGCCACCAATGGTCCTCATACTCGTTCCACATCGGTTTGATATGGGGCATGATTTCTTTAGCAAACAGGTCAGTATTGCGCTTGGTCACCTCAAGCGGCATGTTGCCGAAATGACATAGTGTCATCAGGTGTCCCACGCGCATGATCTGCATGGCTTCCGTCAGCTGCTCCCGCACGCTGCTCGGACTACCGCCAATCACGTAGCCCTGCTCTACAAAATCCTTCCAGGTTAAATTGGACCGTGCTTTTGAAGCGGCTGCGCCAAACTGGGCTTTGAAGCCCCGGCGCAGCGTTGCTGTGGTGCGATAGCCCGGTGCATCGGCGAACCCTTCGAACACATGCAGGCATCGATTGTAGAAGTAGTCAGCGTACGGGGCATAGATGCGTTCCGCTTCCGCATCGCTATCGGCAATTGCTACCAATTGCAGGAAGCCAACGCGATACGGGTTGGGTTCGATACCGCGTTGCTCGACGACCTCCCAAAAGCCTTTGAGTACTTCGGTACCGCGTTTATAACCGTAATAGCTCAAGTAACAGTAACAGTAATCGTGATCCAAACACCAATCCCACGTTTCGACACTACCACCACCGGGAATCCAGATCGGTGGATGGGGTTTTTGCAACGGCCGTGGCCAGATATTGACATAGCGCAGTTGGGTATATTTACCGTTAAAGCTAAATGGGTCGGGTCGGGTCCAGGATTGGATAATGAGGTCATGCGCCTCGCGGTATTTGTCGCGTAAGACAGCCGGCGCTTCACCATAGGCAAAGTTGGTGTCCATCGAACTGCCGACTGGAAATCCAGCGACCAAGCGGCCACCACTCATGACGTCGAGCATGGCGAATTCCTCGGCTACCCGTATCGGCGGGTTATATAAGGCAATGCTGTTACCCAATACGATGAGGGCAGCTTGCGAGGTTCGCCGGGTCAGAGCCGCTGCCATCAAGTTGGGAGAAGGCATTAAGCCGTAGGCGTTGGCGTGGTGCTCATTAACACAGATGCCGTCGAAACCCGCTCGTTCGGCATGTTCCAACTCGTCCAGGTAATCGTTGTAAACGACATGCCCTTTCTCGGGGTCATAAAGCTCGCTCGGAACATCGACCCACACGCTACGATATTTTTCTTTGAAGTCGTCAGGAAGATACGGATAGGGCATGAGGTGGAACCAACTGACTTTCATGGCACTCT
Source organism: bacterium (assembly GCA_027294925.1). Next base: position 34,986 of record JAPULM010000251.1, on the reverse strand, counting down.
CCTGCATTTGTACGGCAATTCTCTCTGTCGTTAGCCCTCATCATACGCTAAATCCCCCAGGTTTGTCAAAATCTTAACTTCAACTCCGACACCTTACTATAGTGGCTTCAGAAAAGAATTTTAAAGTGGTGTGATCAAGGAGATATCCACGCATAGGGGTAGGATTTTGACCTCTGGGGGACTGCATGTTAAGGTGGTCAATGAGCTGATGATAAGCGGATATAAGGTGATGTCTTCCGATCGATAAGGAACAAAGGATGAAATTTGGCTGCTCAATGATCGTACGCGGCAAGCATGCCACGCAAGAAAACGTCCGGGCTCTGGCATTAAATGCCGAAGCCTGGGGCTTTGACTCGCTATGGGCTAGCGATCATATTATCTTACCGCCACTGGTGACATCATATTATCCGGCTTCGTCTGACGGTCAGTTGCCGGATTTGTGGTTGGAGCGCTATTTTGAGCCGATGGCCATTCTCAACTACGTGGCGGGGCTTACGCAGCGTGTTCAACTTGGCGTGAGTGTGCTGATTCTGCCAATGCGTAACCCCATTGAAGTGGCCAAGGAAATTGCTGGCGCGGATGTTTTGTCGCAAGGGCGCATTATCTTCGGAGTAGGCGTTGGGTGGTTCAAAGAGGAGTTTGATGTGCTGAACGAACCCTTTCACGAGCGTGGTCAGCGCATGGATGAGTATCTGGAGATTTGTAAGACGCTATGGACGCAAGAGCCGGCCACCTACAACGGACAATTCTACCAATTCCAAGAGGCCCGTTTTGCCCCCAAGCCGACGCAGAAACCACACCCGCCGATTTGGGTCGGCGGTCAAAGCCCAGCGGCAATACGGCGTGCCGTACGCTATGGCGACGGCTGGCATCCGTTTGCTTTGCCGCCGGAGGGCTTCAAACCGGTCATGGACCAGTTTCGTACCGCTATGCACGAGTCTGGACGATCGCTGCAAGAGGTGGAAGTCTCGTTACGAGTGCGTCTGCGCTTTGGCGCCGGAGCTGACCCGCAACCCCCCTTACACGGCAGCCCCGAGCAGGTTGTCGACACCATCAAGCAATACGAGGCGCTTGGTGTGCAGCACTTGATTATCGATGCCATTCCCGAAACCATCGACAACGTTTTGTCTGCGTTTGAATGTTTTGCACAAGAGGTGATGCCGGCAGTGCGGTGAAGGCGAACAAATTAGAATTCCTCTAGCCCACTCTATAGAACAACCCTGGAGCGTGCTAAAAGTGTCGACCCTGTTGTGATTTTAGGCCATACGACATATTCCGCTTGATGAGAAGGACGCCGCTGTGATTTTCGTCTACGTTACCCTGAATACAATGGACGAAGGGCAGGCTCTCGCCGAGCTGCTGATTGCGCGTGGGCTAACCAATTGTGTCAACTTTCACCAGATTACCTGTACATACATATGGGAAGGCAAGATCACCACGGAACCCGAGGTCGTTGCTCTGGTTAAAACGGAGTCGGAACATTTCGAGGCCGTCGCAGATGCTGTCCAGGAGGTGGTGACCTATACGAATTTCGTTGGGCAAATTGATCTGCCGCGAGTCAATGACGCGTTTGAAACCTGGCTGCACAGTGTTGTCCGAAGCGATGGCGAGACAGGCGGGCAGCAGAGATAGCTTGTGATCTAATACTCGCATGGGAGGAGAATATGAGAACGAGGTCGGGAGGCGTGTATTGAAGCCGCTGGTATCGATATTACTACCGGTTTGGAATGCTGCAACCACCTTAGCGGCTTGTCTGCGGAGTATCCAGCGCCAAACGACGAGCTGTTGGCAGTGTATTATTGTCGACGATGGTTCGGATGACGGTTCACTTGCTTGTGCACATAGGTTTGCTGCTGCTGATGCGCGCTTTGTGGTGGTTTCAATACCGCATCGGGGGGTGGTGACAGCCCTCAATACGGGTCTGGATTATTGCCACGGGCCTTTGATCGCACGTATGGATGCGGACGATCTTATGCACCGTAAGCGTCTGGCGGTTCAGGTGCAAGCGTTGAACAACACGCCCCAGCTTGTCGCTATAGGATGCCATGTTCGTCTCTTCCCACGGCGGCATTTGCGACAGGGACGGCTGGCCTATGAACGTTGGTTGGGCAGTATCGATTCTGCCCAACGGGTGTGCCAGGATGCCTTTGTCGAGTGCCCGATCGCGCATCCGACGCTGATGATTCGGCGCCAGGTATTGCTTGCATTGGGGTACCGTGATCGTGGCTGGCCGGAAGACTACGATCTAATACTGCGCTTGCTGTCGCAAGGGTCTGCGGTTGGGGTCGTCCCACGACGCCTGCTGAGTTGGCGAGATCACCCACAACGCTTGTCGCGTGTGGACCCGCGGTATGCACTGGCGAGTTTTACGGCTTGCAAGGCGGCTTTTTTAGCCGCTCATTTTCTTGCTGATTCTGAGACTTACATACTTTGGGGATACGGCAGCACCGGTAAAGCGTTACGCCGTGCGTTGTTGCCATATGCGAAGCGGCCATCCTATATCGTCGAGTTGCATCCGGGGCGCTTGGGAAAGCGGATTCATCACGCACTGGTCATTGCACCGGAGGCTTTAACGCAGACACCGCGGCATCCGGTTGTCGTTTCGGTGGCGGGATTACAAGCGCGTACGGAGATACGACAAAGCATGGCCGCTATGGGGTTTGTCGAAGGTCGTGATTTTGTTTGTGCGGCATAGCAGCCCGTCAATCCCTTGTTGGGTTTTGTATCTCGCAACGCTTTTCGGCATGAGGGCATGATGATCCGTACGATTGGCGATTGCATGTGCTATACTCGCAACCCTGAGAGCGTTCTAAGTAGCTGCGCACCGCAATTAAGGGAACGAAACTTGAAACGTTGAATGTATCGACGTCGTCAATTTGTACCCTCTTTTGTAGGGTGCTGTACGAAGGCAGTGAGTGACATTGTGGCGGCGATTGTCCATAACTATTCTAAGTTTAAGGGAGCGTTTTGCTATGAAAGCTGCAGTATTCCGTCAAGTGCATCAACCACTTACCATTGAAGATGTTGATATCAGTGCTCCTGGGCCGCGTGAGGTGCTAATCCGTACAGTTGCTGCGGGTGTTTGTCACAGCGATGTGCATTTTTACGAGGGTCTCTATCCGACGCCGACGCCGGTTGTACTTGGCCACGAATCGGCAGGGATCGTCGAAGCAGTGGGGTCTGCGGTGGATTATGTGAAACCTGGCGACCCTGTGATTACGTGTCTGTCCGTCTTTTGTGGGCATTGTAATTATTGTACGACCGGGCGGCCTAACCTGTGCAATCGTGAAGGACTAGACCGCCGAGAAGGTGAGACGCCACGTTTGTCACAGAATGGCGCCTTGATGCACCAGTTTGCCAATCTGTCATCGTATGCCGAACAGCTACTGGTGCATGAGCATGCCGTGGTGAAAGTTCGTGAGGATATGCCGCTTGACAAGGCGGCCCTGATTGGTTGCGGTGTGACCACAGGGGTTGGTGCGGTGATCAACACGGCAGCCGTTCCGCCCGGTAGCACGGTGGCCGTGAGTGGTTGTGGCGGCGTTGGGCTGAGCGCTGTGCAAGGGGCTGCTATTGCCGGAGCCGGACGCATCATTGCGATTGACACGCAGGCTTCCAAGCTCGAACTTGCCCAGATCTGTGGTGCAACTGATTTGGTCAATGCGTCCGACGGCGACCCCGTTCGGCAGGTGCGAGACATGACCGATGGCGGGGTCGAGTATTCGTTTGAGGCCATTGGCTTGAAGAGCACGGCTGAGCAGGCCTTCCGCATGCTTGCCAAAGGTGGCACAGCAACGGTAATTGGCATGATCCCGGTAGGAACGAATATTGAGCTGCGTGGTTCTGATTTCTTGCAGGAAAAAAAGATTCAGGGCTCTAGTATGGGGTCAAATCGTTTTCGCGTCGATATGCCACGCTATGTTGATATGTACCTCAGTGGTAAACTCAAACTCGATGAAATGATCTCGCGAGAGATTACGCTTGATGAGATCAACGATGCGTTTCAAGCCCTGCTGACGGGAGAGGTTGTCCGGCAGATTATTCGCTTTGACAGTTAAAGGAAGCGCTGATGAACGTGACACATGTGCGCACACGGATTGTCAGGACCCCGGCAGATAATCCACTGGTGGTCGGATTGCCAGAGACTGATGAGACACGTGAATTTGTGACCCTGGAGTTGGGAACGGATGACGGCGTGGCCGGGATTGGTATCACCTTTTTTGGTGGCCCACTAACCGGTGCCCTGCGGGAGGCAGTAGATGCCTTAGGCGCCTTGGTGATCGGTGAAAATCCGCTACGGGTAGAAGCGATTGTTGCCAAGTTACGCCAGGCGGCCAGTGGCGCGGGTCCTAGTGGTATTTTTACGCTGGCGTTATCGGCCATTGACATGGCGTTATGGGATATCAAGGGTAAGGTATTGGATCAACCGCTCTGTACGCTGCTTGGTGGCTATCGGGATCGCGCCCCAACCTATGCGAGTGGGGCTTTGATGCGTCCGCACCCGGTGGACTATTTGTCTGAGGCCGGACCACGTCTGGTGGAGATGGGTTTCAAACAGATGAAGATGCAGCTCGGGGCCGAGCCTACTGTGGGGCGAGAGGTCGAACGGGTGCGCGTCATGCGTAACGGCATTGGTGACGACATCGATTTGATGTGCGACATTAACCAGCTTTGGGACGTCAATCAAGCCATTGAGATTGGTCGACGAGTGGAGCCGTATCATCTATTCTGGCTTGAAGATGTGGTGGCACATGACGATTACCAGGGTTTGGCTCGGGTGGCTGACGCTTTAACTACGCCGATTGCCGCAGGCGAGTATCACTATGGTATTCGACCGTTTCGTCATATGCTGGAAGCCCGTTCCATTGACCTTGTGATGATTGACCTGGTTCGGGTTGGCGGCATCACGCAGTGGATGAAAGTCGCCGGTATGGCGGAGGCGTTCAATATACCGGTGGTTAGCCATCTGATCCCGGAAATACACGTCCATCTAATCGCCGCGATTCCGAATGGACTGACCGTAGAATATATGCCCTGGACCTTGCGACTGTTTGAAGAAACGCCAGCCATCGAAGATGGGCAGATCGTTGTGCCTAAGAAACCAGGTTTAGGGCTCCAGTTTAATGCCGAGGCGATCAATCGTTACCAAGTAGGGTAAGAGAGTTCCAACTCTCTGAGTGGTCTTAAGAGATTCCTGCTAAGGGTCGATAAGAGCAGCGGAAAGGGTCCAAAGACAAGGTTGCGAGAACAGGCGATGGAAATCGGCGCCGTGGGGTTTTTCGAGAAGCCCTACGAGGCAGCTGAACTCCTGGCAGTGATTTAACAGGCGTTAGGCCAACCGGTAAGCCAATAGCCCAAACCGATTACCGAAAGAGGAGGCAGCGTGATGACCGAGATGCCACTGCGGCTCCTTATTATCGATGATGATCCAGGGCATCGAGAGATATGCCGACGATTCTTAGAGCAACATAACGAATACAAATTTGACTTCTTGGAAGCAGAGCTAGGTGAAGAAGGATTGGATTTATGCCGTGCCGTGTCACCCGACTGCATTCTATTGGATTATCGTCTGCCTGATCTCGATGGCTTGGAATTCCTGCAGGCATTAGGCAGCGAGAATAAAGGGGCGCCGCTTCCCGTCATTATGATGACCGGTGGCGGAAACGAAATGTTGGGTGTCGAAGCGATGAAGGCGGGCGCTGCGGACTACTTGCTTAAGCGTACGTTGTCGCCTGAGAGCCTCGGACGTGCGGTTGCCGATGCCGTGGAGAAACACAGGCTTCGCATGGCTGCTGAGGAACAACGCCGGATACTTGTACAGACCAACGAGGCGCTTAGACGTAAGAACGATGAGATGCAACGATTTTACTACATGCTTTCTCACCAGCTTAAAATGCTCCTGACGTCCGCCCATGAGTTTGTGTCGATTTTGCTAGATGGGATTGCCGGGCCGCTGAGCGACACACAGCAGGAGTACCTTGACATGGTCAAAAAAAGCTGCGATCAGATAACCCTTGGCCTCAATGACTTCCTGGATACCACACGGATGGATACTGGCCAACTCAGCATGAACGTGAAGAACTGATTGTGGCTATTGAGAACGCTTTGAGGCTAACAGTCGTTATTTAAAGGGCAGCTTGCGTATATGCCCGGGACAGGATTTCCACCGGGTGGGCCACCTCAATGTTAAGTTGATGGCGCGCGACGCCTTGGCGCAGTTGGAGGATACAGCCAGGATTACCAGTGGCAATTATCTGCGGTTGGACAGAAGCAATGTGGGCCATCTTTCGGTCCAGGAGTTCCTGGGCTGTGTTGGTATGCACGAGATTATAAATACCAGCGCTGCCGCAACACCAGTCGCTCTCGGGTACCTCTACAAGTTGCAATTGCGGAATCTGACGTAGGAGGTCTCGAGGCGGCGTGCTGATCTTCTGCCCGTGCAAAAGATGACAAGGGTCGTCATAAGCGACCCGGACTGGCATGGGCTTAAGCGGCTGGCGCAACGGTTCTGTCACAAGGACTTCGCTGATGTCACACACCCGATTACTGAACGTAGAGGCACGCGTTGCAAATTCCGGATCGTCTGCCAGTAAATGCCCGTATGTTTTCATCGTTGCCCCACATCCCGCTGAATTCACCACAATCCATTTCGCCTTTGTCGCTTCAAATACCGTAATGGTATATCTGGCGAGTTCTCGTGCTTTTTCTAGCTCACCAGCATGTGTCTGCAAGGCGCCACAGCAGTGCTGTGCGGCAGGCGCCAAGACGCGATATCCATTCATTGATAACACATGCACGGTTGCCTGATTGACCTGTGGTAGCAATTCGGGCATCACACAGCCTGTGAGGATGGCGACTTGACCATGTTCATCCCCTTGTGGTGGCGTTTCCTCCGGTACAAGGTGACGTTCAGCTGCCGAGGGTATTGCAGGCAGTATCGCTTCTATGGTGGCAAACGAGGGTGACAGACGTTGTAAGAGACTGGTGTATCGCAGGAATTGTTGTAGGCCACTGGTTTGATAGAAGCGTAATAGGTTAGCCAGTAAGCGCAGGCGCCAGGGAGAGGGGAGTATCGTGTGCAGCGCTGTATGTTGTAGCCAAATAGCCAAGAAAGAGGCTTCTCTGCCAGCTTTGGCTACTGCGCGGCCGACTTCCAACAGGGCGCCAAATTCGACACCGGCCGGACAAGCGGTTTCACACGCCCGGCATCCCAGACAAAAATCGAGCTGGTCGAAGATATCGTTAGCCGCCAAATCGCCGCGTGCAACAGCTTGCATCAGGTCGATACGTCCTCGCGGCGACGCTGCTTCATTACCGGTTAGTCGGTAAGTGGGACAGGTGGGTAGACAAAATCCACATTTGATGCAGCTGGTGTCGGCGTGTTGTAAGGCTTGCTGCAAAGGCAAAACGTCTGGGTTTGTGGGGGCGGCAGTAGTTGTTGTACGCACGGCGTTTTTCCTTACGTTACAATCCGGCGGCATAGCGTCCGGGATTCAGTACGGCATGTGGATCAAAATGTTGTTTATAGAGGCGTAACAGTTGATCACCGGACGATTTGCCCCAGATATCGAGCTGCCGACGTAGTATTGCCGGTACATACTCGATCACGCAGTATCCATCTCCGTCGCGTAGCTGGGCACGAAGATTGCGCAACCAGCCGGACGCTTCGCCATGTGTTGCCGTTTCGGGATTGTCCAGTGGCAGATGAGCGAAGATTTGACCGCTGCTATAGTCAGCCAGCCATTGTCCGCCCTGTTGACAAAATCTTTGCGGGGCTGTGATCTGCTGGATGACTGTTGTGATGTGACTCGGCAGTATGCCAAGGCGGGCCTGCATGCGGTTCTGGTCGACATCGTTCGGGGCTGCGCGCCAGGCTGCTTGGCCTTCCCACAAGGTCAACATGGCTTCCCCCGAGATTTGTGCAACAGATACGCTACCATGCTGTTCACAGACCATCTGACTATCATGCAGTTGTCGCTCGACGGCCTCATGCATACCATCAAAGTTTAGGCACAACACCACCTGGTCGTCATGTGCCGTGAGCAAGAACGACAGATTGCAGACGGCTGCTGCTTCGGTGCTGAGCAACGTGATCGCTGAGGGTAGAAGCTGAGAGGCTTGTATGACGGCTGCTGCTTGAGTCGCTTGTGACACGCTGGGAAACACCGCGGCCAGTATGCGGTCATCTTCGGGCAGGGCCGCCAGACGATAGGTGGCTTCCAGGATGACGCCAAACGCCCCTAGCGAACCAATAAACAGTTTGTTCATGTCATAGCCGGCGACGTTTTTGACCACCCTACCGCCAAAGTGGACGAGGGAACCATCTGGTAGCGCTACGCGTACACCGAGTAGCAGGTCGCGTACCCCACCGTAACGCAAACGTTTGACACCACTGGTATTGGTTGCCAGTGCGCCGCCAAGACTAGCCATGCTACCGGGAAATCCGAGCGGTAAGAACTGACGCTTGGGTAGCGACGTCTTGTGCATCTCACGGAGGGGCATACCGGCTTCAGCTGTCACTGTGAAATTTGCCTCATCGTATTCGAGCATCCGGCTCAAACCTGCTAGCGATAGGGCAAGGTCATAGCGGATCGGCGCTTTGCCCAAGTGCATTTGTGTGCCTTGCCCCCACGGCGTTAGCGACATGCTCTCACGCCCGGCCAACGCCACGAGTTCGGCAGCTTGTGCCACAGTGTTGGGATATACCACCACGGCGGGCTCGCAATCGTCAATGGCGAATGCCGAGCGTTGCGTTGCGTCGAGCCGGATAGCCGCAGCGCCCGCAATGTTTTCAAGCTTGCTAAGCAGGGGACCGGGGAGTGTCATGGGGCTGTACTCGCCAACATACGGAGTGGGAAGATTTTTTTGGGATTACACAGGTCGTTGGGGTCATGCGCTTGCTTAATACGATACATCACTTCTAGTTCTGTATCGCTGTACATCAGAGACATTTCATTCTGTTTTTCGATGCCAACGCCGTGTTCACCAGTGATACTACCGCCGAGCTCGACGCAGACCTCTAGGATGTCGCGGCCGGCCGCTAGGACGCGCTCCGTTTCACCCGGTTGTTCTTTATAGAATGGAATCGACGGATGCAGGTTGCCGTCTCCTGCGTGGGCCAAGTTGACAATTTGCAGGCCGTGACGTTCTCCGATTGCCGTGACCCGCCGTAAGGCCTCGGGTAACTTGCTGCGCGGCACACAGCCGTCCACGATGTAACAGTCTGAGGCCAAACGAGCATAGGCGCCAAAGGCCGCACGACGACTCAGCCATAAACGTGCACTTTCCGCTTCGCTTGCAGCGGTTTCGATGGAGAGGACGTCGTGCGATTTGCAAATCTGTGCGACGCTGTCGATGTTACGTTGCATGTCGTCATGTAAGCCGTCCAGCTCCAGAATCAACGCCGCACCGGCGTTGTCCGGAAAGCCGATGTGAATGGCCTGATCGATAACCCGCATACTTGCTTCATCCATCAGTTCCAGAGCCGCCGGTAAGATACCATCAGTGATGATGTCAGAGACGGCGTTTGCCGCGTCATCAACCCGTTTGAACAAAGCCAGTTGTGTGACCACCGCCTCGGGTAAGCGTAGCAGACGTACAATGATCTTGGTAACGATGCCCAGGGTGCCTTCCGAGCCAACCAGTAGCCCCGTAAGGTCTGCGCCTGGCTGATCCATCACTTTGCCACCCACCTGCACCATGTCGCCATTGGGTAGAACGACCTCCAGACCGAGAATGTGGTTGCAGGTAATACCGTATTTGAGGCAGTGCATGCCGCCGGCATTGGTGGATACATTACCACCGATGGTTGAGACCACCTGGCTGCCTGGGTCGGGAACGTAGGTGTAGCCATATCCGTGAGCGGCAAGCTGCTGTTTCAAGTCTTGATTGATAACGCCGGGCTCAACTACCGCCAGGCGGTTGTCTAAGTCGATCTCCAGCACGCGATTCATATGGGATAGTCCAATCATCAGACCACCGTGGGTGGAGATTGAACCACCACTAATCGCCGTGCCGGCACCACGTGCAATGTAAGGCATGTGATGGTCGTTACACCACCGCACCAGATGGACGATTTGCTCGGCGTTTTCCGGAAATACCACGGCCATCGGATCGCGACCGCGGAACACGGATGCATCATAGCTATACACAGTGCGTTCGGCTCGTGACGTCAAGACGTTTGACGCGCCAACGATGTTGCCTAGTTCGTGTTTCATCTGGTCCGTGTTCATGTGCTCTGCCTCTTGCCGGACTCCGGAGTACTTGGGTTATGTGCTGGGACCGGTTCGAGTGTAGCCGACTTTGCGGCTTGCGACAAGCTCTACACGGCGCTTGCTCTACCCGTGGAGATCTGATACAACGTCCTCAGTCTTCCCCCGATCTGTAGACCTGAATGACGATGCTTTCCTTAAAAATAAGGAGCCTCTGATGGAATTCGGCGTTAGCCTACCCAGTCGTGGGCCGGTTGCTACCATGCAAAATTTGCGAACCCTCGCGCAACATGCCGAGGCGATTGGCCTGGATTCGATCTGGGTGAGTGATCATATCATCGTACCGCGGCGCATTGATTCCTTCTATCCCTATGATCCCCAAGGACAGTTTCAAACTGCTCCAGACCAGACCTATTTCGAGCCGTTGACTGCCTTGTCCTTTTTGGCCGGTTGCACCGAGCGTGTGCAGCTTGGCACCAGTGTGCTCATTTTACCCTATCGCAATGTGCTGCTAACGGCAAAAATGGTGGCGACTCTCGATGCGCTTTCCAATGGTCGTGTGATTCTGGGCGTGGGGGTGGGCTGGATGGAAGAAGAATTTGTTGCCCTAGGTCTCGATACGTACGGTCAGCGTGGGGTGGTGAGTGATGAGTATATCCAGGCCTTTCGGGAACTTTGGAGTAGCGATCAGCCATATTTTGAGGGGCAGCATGTTCGGTTTGCCGACATTGGCTTTGCCCCCAAACCGGTACGTCAGCCCTACCCGCCAATCTGGATCGGTGGCCATACAGCACCGGCTATTCGACGCGCCGCGCGGTTGGGCGACGGCTGGCATCCCATTGGCCTGAGGCCACCGGCGAATTTGCTGCCGGATGAGATGCAGACCTCAGTGACGCGGTTATATGAGGAGGCCGATAAAGCGGGACGTAATCCGCAGGATATTACCATTTCGTTTCGAGCGCCGCTTTTTTTTTCTGATGTCGGGGGCACCGCACGACAGCTGCTGAGCGGCAGCGTGTCTGCCATTCAAGATGATATCGGCTGTTATGCGGCGTGTGGCGTCAGCCATATGATCTTCGATGTAGTCACACTAGACGTCGCCGACATGCGGCGCGTGATGGAGCGTTTTGCGCAGGATGTTATGCCTGGCGTGCGTACGTGATACGTTTTCTGGTGTCTTTCTCTAACGTGTGAATGGAACTGGAGGATCATGATGGACGCATTTGCTCTATGGTTTGGGCGTCTCGCAGTCACCGCCTTTTTTGCTATTGCATTTCTGCAATCGGCGGCTGATAAATGGATTGACAGTAAAGGCAATTTGGAATTTTTGACTGGCCACTTTGGTAGTAGTCCTCTGCGTGGTTTGGTATCGCCGATGTTTTGGGGCATTACTGTGCTAGAATCGGTAGCTGGTGCGCTGGCTGCTATCGGCGTAGTGCAAATTCTGATTGGCGCTGGTGTGGCTATGGCCTTGTGGGGCATCGTGTTGTCAGTGGTCTCCTTACTATGCTTGTTCTTTGGGCAGCGCTTGGCCAAAGACTATGCTGGCGCTGTGGTGCTGGCGAGTTATTTTGCTGTGGCGTTGTTGGGGCTAATGCTGTTGGGGTATAACCCAGGAACCTGAGCTGTTCTGAAACTTGATAGAGACACAGACTTCTCAAATTGTGTAAAGAAAAAAAAGACTTAAAAACTGGACGATCTCTAAAGATGCCAAAAGCTCGTAAGGCAGCTGATTATGCTTAGGTTTCCTCGGTTTATGTCTCTATCTCATATCTTGCCTCTGGCGAATTTTGCACGGTAGAAGCTTGGACGGATTGTCTCGCCACAGCATAAATGAGACTTGTCTTTCTGCAACTCAAGTTCGGATTGAGAAACGCCGATATGCAGAAGACACGGTCCTAAATATCTCTGTGTTGCAGCACTAAAAATTTATTGAAACCGAATTTGTCGGGCGCGAATTGTATCGGTTGTCAAAGCATGTATAACGTTTAATCAGGTAGGGCATTTATGCTTGAAGCAAGCGGTGTTGTGGAACGCGTAAGACGGGTATTGTACAGAATTTTCGCGAATTCTTCTGGCCAAACTTTGGACGTTTCCAGATACCCTTCACATCATGTCATTATGTCATTATGTCATTACAAGACTACCAATTTTAATTAGGCGTCACTTTCGCGAAAAGGTCATACACAATCCACATATTTGAACTCAAATCTAGCACAATGCGATTAACAGACGGAATTGTTTTCATTCTCATGAGGGTTGAGAGGTAAGGGCAAGACATGGGTCTACTCGACAACTATAAAATAAAGAAAGCGATAGATACGCTTGTGACGTCTCGAACGGCAACCGGTTCGGAAGTTGTGCAGGCCGCTGATAAGCTGAAACGCATTGGCCCTACGACCGTTCCGAAATTGCTTGAGGCGCTTAGCGTTAGTCGAAATCGTGAAAACATTGTAAGTGTACTTATTGCTTTGGTTAACGGTGAGACTCTACCGACGTTCATTAATGCGCTAAATAACGGCACCCCACCTCGGGTGATTTCTGGTGTCGTGGATACACTTGCGCGATCAAATAAATACGATCCGCATCGATTGTTGAGTTTATTCACGAATGCCAGAGTGTCACGAGAGCATCTGGAAAAGATACTTGTTGCCCAACGAGACCGGCTGCGCCCTGATCCTCTTTTGCGTTTGATTAATGTTGTTGGTAAAGACGAGCGGAATGTTATTCTGCGTTTGATTAGCCAGGTGGCAACTGAGGAAATGGTGCCGGAGTTTATCCAGCATCTTCGGACTGAGGATTGGGCTATTCGTCTTCACCTGACCCGCATACTGTCCCGGTTTAAGACGGAAGCTGTACGTGATGCTTTATCTCGTCTTTTAGACGATTCTCATCTTGAAGTTCGTATGGCAGCCCTCGAAAGTCTTATTGCATTGGGTTTGCCATTTGACGTCGGCCCGTTGTGTCAAATGCTCCGTGATCCAGACGAGATGTTGAGGGCTAAGGCGGTTGACGTGCTGCTCGAATGTCTTCAGGATGGGTCAGAGGATGTACGGCGGCAAGCTGTTGAGGGCCTAGGAATTGTCGGTGACACTGAGATTCTGAAGGAATTTTTAAGCACCCTTAAAGACCAAGATTGGTGGGTAACCGTACGGGTGGCCGACGCATTTGGCGCTTATGGGGGCACCAAGATTGTCGGAACGGTGCTGTCTTTGCTTAAGGAAGAGGATTCGTTTATCCGCCAATGTGCATTCGAGATCCTTCATACGGTGAAGGACGAGCAGGCATTTGGTTCTCTGGTACGTGCCTTGAAGGATAAGGAGATCAGAGAGCGTGCCGTGGACGCTTTAACCGCATTGGGTGATAAGCGTGCCATACCCGTATTTGTTGGTATGCTTGAGGGCAATGATATTGAAGCCACATTCATTGCCATTCGCGCTCTTGTTTCCCTCGGTGATGCACAAGCTATTCAACCTCTTCTCGCTCAATTTGATAATCCAGATGAAAGTATTAAGCGTGAAGCTCTACGCGCTGTTGCCGTTTTAACAGATGAAGGCTGTGCGCAGGATGTATTACACGCTGTCATGTCGGTGCGTGATAGTTCTACCGGTGAACTTAAGGTTCTTGCCAATAAGATGGCAACCTCGATCATTAAACGATTTGGTGCGAGAGTGATGCCGCAGCGCTCGTTGAAAAATATATCGGGGACTGATGCGGGGTCTAACGACGAGCCGTCTCATAATGGGACGTCTAGTGGCGATAATACGCCTGCATCTCAAACGTCGCTTCCTACTACCAATGCAGAAAGGCAGAACGGAGAGAATCTGGATGTCACCAATTTAAAAGAAGGCGTTATGCTTGCGGACCGCTATCGGGTGATGCGTCGTGTGGGGCAGGGTGGCTTTAGCACCGTATTCCTTGTAGAGGATACGGTGGTGCATGAGGAAGTGATATTAAAAATTCTAGATCCGAAAATAGCGCTAGACGATGGTATGATTAAGCGGTTTATTCATGAACTCCGCTATGCTCGGAAGGTTACGCATGAGAATGTCGTCCGTATTTATGACTTCATTACATTGGGATCGGCCTATGCGATTTCGATGGAGTATTTTTGCAGCCACAATTTGGCTGATGAATTGCGGGGCGGGCAGCCTCTAAACGTTAACCATGGGATTAAGATCGTATGGGAAATATGCCGAGGTATTGCCGCGGCGCATCAAGCAGATGTTGTCCATAGAGATATGAAACCGCCAAACATTCTGATCGATGAGAACAGGGTGGTTAAAATTGTCGATTTTGGGGTGGCGGCAGTGACTAGCGATATGAGTACGCGTTTAACCCGAATTGGGACTGTTTTGGGAACGCCGACCTATATGGCGCCGGAGCAAGTACGGAGTCGAAAGATTGATGCACGTACTGACATTTATAGTCTCGGCGTTATTATGTACGAGATGTTTACCGGGAAACCGCCTTATGTTGGTGAGGATATGGCTGTTTTGTTTCAGCATGTCGAGGGCAATCCGGTTCCTCCACGGCAAGTCAACCCAGATATGGCCTCAGAATTAGAGGCGATTATTCTGAAAGCGATGGCGATAGACCCTGAGCAGCGTTTTCAAAGCTCAGAAGAATTACGTAAAGGTCTTGTAGAGTTTGCGAGGCAAAAGCAGTAAAGAGGCCGCCTCTATTGCTTTTCTTTGGATTGATATTAGACAGGGGTAGAACGTACGCTAGGCGGAACAAGCAATCATGAGCGAGAACAATAGGACAACCAAGCTAGTCTTTTTCGGAATATCCGATATGGGTCTAAAACGAACCAACAACGAGGATCGTTTTGTAGTAGCTGACCTTACGCGAAAGATGCTTGGAGTCGAGGATAATCGAGTGATTTCGCGTATGGTGTATCATGAGATTGGTCTGCGTGGTACCTTACTGGCGGTAGCAGACGGTCTTGGCGGTCATGAGGCTGGAGAGGTTGCTAGTCAGATGGCAATAGACACGGTGACGAAGACCCTGTTTGAGGCTGACAATCCCGAGTTCTCGCCGACTCAGCAGCTTGTTATCGCAATTAAAACTGCCCATCGTGATATCTGTCTACGCCAGGAAGAACAACCCCGCACGCGTGGGATGAGTTCCACGCTGACAGCAATGCATGTTGGATGTGACAAGATAACGGTTGCGCAAGTTGGCGATAGTCGTGCCTATTGTTACACGAGCGGCAAGCTTAAGAGGTTAACGGAGGACCAAACGATGATTAATCTCCTCCAGAAGAAAGGGATGCTAACCGACGAAGAGGCCAAAATACATCCTGACCGCAATGTTGTACTGCAGGCAATGGGACAAAATAAAAAAGTGCAGCCTGATGTGCGCAGCTTTAGATTTCGGGGTGGGGATTGTGTTTTACTATGTTCGGATGGCCTTACGTCTTTTGTTAGTGATAAAGAGATCGAAGCTATTTTAAGTGATGAGAAACAAGAGAATACACGTTGTCAGCGTCTAGTTGATGCGGCTAATACGGCCGGCGGCGGAGACAACGTAACCGTTTTGATTGCTCGTCTTCTATGCTAGCAATCAAACTTGATTTGCTTTTACTCGAGAGATCAGTCTTTATTTACTTTAATTCCTTCCGTGATGATCGTTATATCTACCCATTCATTCACGTCTTATACGAGGATCGGCAGGACATCAAGTGCATGCGAAGCTTGTACCGTTACAGTCCAACAAGCTTTCAACTTCCTAAATGCCATCTTGCCGAGTCCTAGGCAACATAATGGCTTGAATTTCTGGTTGGGAGAATGTGACCTCACATACGAATGTGTGAGGCACACTCTATTACGGCCTCGTTTACCTCCTAACCGATGCTGTTTTACGCCACGTGTCAAGTGAAGCGGTATTTTTTGCGGTATTACGAAATCCTGATACAGATGAACACAAGCAACCCTTGGAGGCAGCGCAATTGCCTGTACGGGCGGGTTTTACGAGAGCGTTGTAGCGCATCAGCGATGAGCCGGCGAGAACGGCAAGCAGTGCGGCAAGACATGGCGGCTCTCAGAGTTGATTTGGCTACCAGTCCCTTTTTGCGCATGGTGTTAGCGGAGTTTTCTTTTTGTTGTAAGTATGGCCAGAAGCGCTTAGGGAAAGTATGTGGTGAAGATCGCCATGAATCTTTGCCATTGCATGCCGCACGACAGGCAACAATGGCGATATTTCGCCGTTTCCATGAATAGCGACATAACATGATGCAGGCGTTGCATACTGCTGCGCGTATGAAAGACGGTGAACGCTTGATGCTACCTCAAGGCGATCATCCCTTATATGCCGAGATCCAGCGTGATTTGGGATTGGAATAGGTATGGTGAATCCTTTACAGGATATCGATATTTGGACCAGTCTTGGAAAATTATTGCCAGGATTGTCACAGAAAGTGGATATTGCTGTTTATAATTTCAGTGATGCACACCATGGCGAAAAAACCGTGCTTCCTTTTACGAAGGACCGCCAAGCCATTTATCAAGAGTTATGTGCTTACTATGGCAGCAGAACGTCGCTGCGCTTACGTGACCTCGAAGAACCGCGGGGTACGACGTCCGAGGCGACGCCGGATTTGTTGTTAATCACGGATATGCAAATCATCAATCTTGAAGAGGTAGTTGACTTTTTTACAGCTGCCGAGGGGCGTAATACAGTTATTCATATAGGAGAAAATTGTGCCATTGACCGGTTTCGGCGTGTGACTCAAAATTACTCAAATTTACGAATTTTCTCGGTTGTTGAGCGTCAAGATATTCCGCATATTGTCCTGGGTCAGATGCGGAATTATTTTGTTTTTACAGGGGATTAGACGTCTTTGCCCATTTTTTTCCGCAACTCCCTGTAGGTTCTGTATAGGCGTTTGTGCTCCATAAGACATTGTCTGAGAATGAAACGGTAGGAAGGGGTTAGAAGGTCTGGTGGATTAACAATGAGATTGACATTATGGCTATAGGAAATCAGTGGATCTGCTGTCACGGTGTCAGGGAGGCAGAGCACAGCAAACATATAACGTCGTTGGGCCATAGGGAGTTGCACCACACAAGCTAAAACCGGGTTGGCCTCTAGGGCACTACCGTCAAAGTTTGCATCGAGGACGACAAATTCATATGGATACTCTGCTAGATAGGCCATCGCTTGGGCTTGGTTCGAGGTCGCATGCACGGTTTTAAAACCGAAGGCTGGCAGCATGTCATAGCATGCGTCACGATAGGTGGCATTGTCCATACAGATGAGCGCGCGTGGGGGCGGGCCTGCCTCTTTGATTTCAGTTTGTGCAAACCAGCCGGTGAGTGACGCCTTGGTGGTTAAATCGTTGGGTTGAGGTTCCTCTGCCGGGTCAGGGTTTGAAGATGCGTCAGCCGTCATTGGGTCGAATGAGAAGCGTTGTTGGCATGCTGGACAAGTCAAACGTGCCTGGCGATCCTTTGGGAGTTTGTCATCGGCAACCTGAAGTTGTTTCTGACAGCCTGGACATACAATTTGCACGGTGCTATCTCCCGAATGAGGTTTTAGCGTCTTGATTCCTCTAAAATCCGTTGTTCATAGTCAGCATCGAGTGCTAGCCCTTTCAGATCTGTCGTCTTTTCGCCGCGTGCATTCTTGACACGATCGATACCTTGCCTGACCACTGATCGTTGTGAGGCATAAGCCAAGGCGACTTGCTCGTTTATATGGCCGCTTTGATAGGCAAATAGGATCGCTTTATCAAATGTTTGCATTCCGTCCGCAACGCCCGAATCGATTATTTCATAGAAGGTTTTCCCTTCGGATTCGCCATGGATAATGCTATCCTGAACACGCAGGTTCGTACGCATAATTTCTAGCACAGCCAAACGGCTACCTCCTTCCTTCGGTAATAAACGCTGAGATACGACCCAACGCAGCATAGAGGCTAGCCGATTGCGAATGAGTTGCTCTTCAGACTGTTCAAACATACCAATAATGCGGTTAACCGTCTGCCCCGCATCAATTGTATGTAAGGTGCTGAGTACCAAGTGCCCGGTTTCCGCAGCGTGCAAGGCAATTTCAATTGTCGCCCGGTCGCGGATTTCACCCACTAGGATGATCTTTGGTGCCTGGCGTAAAGCTGCTCGTAAGCCATTTTCAAAGCTGTCGAAATCGACACCTAACTCACGTTGATTAAAAGTTGCTTTATTGTGAGGGTGTACAAATTCAATTGGATCCTCAAGTGTCACGACATGAACGGCGCGTGTTTCGTTGACCTTCCGTAGTATCGCTGCCAACGATGAAGATTTACCATGTCCCGTTGCTCCCGTCACTAGCACGAGCCCGTTTTTTTCCTCTGACATTTCATTCAAAGTTGGCGGTAAACCTAGTTCCTCAATGGTCGGAATACGGGTAGGTAAGCGTCTCATCACAATTGCATAATTGCCGCTCCCGGAGAAAATATTGACGCGAAAACGGGCATGGTCAGCAACAGCATAGGAAATGTCTATTGAGCCATGTTCTAGCAATGTGGTGATAGCGCGGCGGTCATTGTTCAACAATTGAAGCGCAAAGATTTCTGTGTGATAGGGGCTTAGAGACGGTATCGGCATGGAAAGCGAAGCGGGAATCAATTCTCCGTCAACTTCGACCTGGAAGGGTCTACCAACCGTGATATTAATGTCAGAAATATTTGGGTGCGTACTGAGAATGTGATGTAGAATGAGATCAACCTCACGCATACATACAACCTCCCTCTTCCTTATCCGAAATTATCATTCGAAATCATCCGGTTCGTAATCGAGAAATTGGCGAAACCGCTGTTTGTCCAGGCTGTGTAAGTAGGCATCTTCGGCACGAATCATACCATTTTCCAGAAGGCCCATAATGGCGTCATCGAGAGACTGCATACCATATTTTTTGCCGGTCTGTAGGACGGTAGGAATTTGGAACGTTTTGCCGTCACGGATAAGATTACGAACGGCCGGTGTGGCAATCAAAATTTCTAACGCTGCGATGCGGCCTTTTTTATCTTTACGTTTGAAAAGCGTCTGGGAAACGACTGCCATGAGCGAATCAGCCAAGGTCGCACGGATCTGCTCTTGCTGGTCTTGGGGAAAGACGTCAATGATACGATCAACCGTTTTCGAAGCATTTTGCGTATGCAGGGTGCCGAACACGAGGTGGCCGGTAGAGGCCGCCTCTACCGCTAGGCTGATGGTCTCAAGATCGCGCATCTCACCAACCATAATGATATCAGGATCCTCACGCAGGGCAGCGCGTAGAGCTGTCGAAAAGGATTTTGTGTGTAGGCCGACTTCACGATGATTAACGATACAGTTTTTACTTTTATGTACGAACTCGACCGGGTCTTCAATTGTCAGGATGTGGTCCTTGCGATTGGCGTTGGCGTAGTCAACAATAGCGGCTAGCGTTGTCGATTTACCGCTACCGGTTGGCCCCGTTACCAATACCAGACCCTTAGGGAACGAGGGGAGCTTTTTCATAACGGAAGGGAGATTGAGTTGTTCAAAGGTTAAGATTGTATCAGGGATTTGACGAAAGACGGCGCCAACGCCATATTTTTGCACAAAATAGTTTGCCCGAAATCGTGCGAGGCCAGGGATTTCGTAGGCAAAGTCAATGTCGCCGGTTTCGTCATACTCCTTGAGTTTATGTTCCGGGGCGATTTCGTAGAGCATTTTCTTGAGATCGTCATTTGTCAAGACCTGGTAACGGATGCGTTCTAGATCGCCACTTACACGTAGAATAGGTTGAGAGGCTGCAACTAAGTGTAAGTCACTCGCCCCTTGGTCTACCATCAGTTTGAAAAAAGCGTCGAGTTTTGCCATGATGCCTTTCCATTTACATCTCGGCACTAACGTGCGTATCTAAATATCCGAGTTATGTCACTTTCTTTACTAAAACTCTGCGCTTGTCAAGTGAAAAGAAATTGGACTGGATATCGTTTTAGATTCATCCTCGGGCCTGTCTTATGTGACCCAATATAGATACTGCCGAGCTGTCCTTTTGTATCGGTGAGCATATACGAAAACTTTAGGCTCAGGTTGCGGCTGATATACTCGATCATGAGGTCATTTATCGAAGTCCCATCATGATGATATATATGGTATATAATACTACAAGATGTTTAGGTATAGATTGGTAGAGTAGAGTTGGTTTGTAGCGGCTTTTTTGTCATGATAAGTTCTTACCTAATCCGGTTAAGTCTCCTAAAAAGGGGGCATCTTGATAATTTACAAAGGTTAGATTGTTTCCTGTAAGGAGCATGCTTATGCACATTAGTGTTATTGGAACGGGTTATGTTGGCTTGGTGACCGGCGCTTGTTTCGCGGAGTTTGGTGTTCAAACGGTATGTGTAGATAATGACGCCGATAAGATAGCTGCTCTTCGAGAAGACAATATACCCATCCATGAGCCTGGTTTGCAAGAACTGGTGACTCGAAACCAGCGTGAAGGGCGGCTGGTGTTTACAACTGATATTGCAAAGGCGGTCGAGCAGGCGTTAGTTATTTTTATTGCGGTTGGTACGCCCGCCGACGAACATGGAGCAACCGACTTGCGCTATGTCGACGAAGTGGCAGACACAATAGGACATCATTTGCGAGATTATAAGGTGATCGCAACGAAAAGCACCGTGCCGGTCGGAACAGCCGCTCGTATCAAAGAGCGTATTCGAGCTGCTCAGACCGAACCGGTAGCGTTCAGTGTGGTTTCAAATCCTGAATTTTTGCGCGAGGGTGCCGCGATTGAGGATTTCATGCGCCCTAACCGTGTGGTAATTGGCAGTGAAGACCCTCATGCGTTGGCGATTATGAAGGAACTTTATAGTCCGCTCTATCTCATTGAAACGCCTTTTGTTACAACTGATATTGTGACGGCTGAAATGGTCAAGTATGCTGCAAACACATTTCTTGCAATGAAGATTTCGTTTATTAATGAGATGGCTAATGTGTGTGATGTCGTTGGTGCTGACGTACATGACGTGGCGCGTTCCCTTGGACTTGACCAGCGTATTGGAAACAAGTTTTTGCATCCCGGACCGGGATACGGTGGCTCGTGCTTTCCTAAGGATGTACAAAGTTTAGCCTATTTTGCGCGCGAGGCTGGCGTTGAATTGGATCTGGTTCCGGCCGTCCATCGGGTAAATACCAAGCAGCGGCAGCGCATGGTCGAGAAGATCGTTATGATGCTTGATGGTAATGTGGCTGGTAAAACGATAAGTGTGTTAGGTTTGTCATTTAAGCCTAACACCGATGATATTCGCGAATCTCCTGCTTTAGATATTATTACCGGGTTGCAAAGGCAGGGCGCCAAGATCAAAGCTTACGATCCTGTCGCGATGCCTGCAGCTCAGCAGGTGTTGGGCGATGTCGAGTATTGTGAAGATGCTTATGCCGCATGTGCCGGGGGGGACGGGTTGGTTCTGGCGACAGAGTGGAACCAATTCCGCGGGCTTGACTTAAAGCGCATTCGTTCTCTGTTGCGGTCGCCGGTGGTTATCGACTTAAGAAACGTATACGAACCGAATAATATGGCACGGCTAGGCTTCAAATATGCCGCGGTTGGACGCCGAGATGCGATGTGAAAATGGAGGCGAATTGTCGGTTGCATAATGCCGTAAGTAACGTATAATAACGCGAACGTCACTATATGCAAAATCAGACTGATTACATTGGGTTGGGGGGAAGGTATTCATGGACCAGCGTATTGAGACACGGTTGCAGGCTGTTGAGGACAAATTAGCTCGGCTTGAAACGCTGTTGGTTACGCTCAGTCAGAAACTTGAGCGCCCTCCTGTCTTGCAGACCACGGAAGTCACCTCAGCGATACGTGATTGGGTAACAGACTATGTCTCGGTACGACTACAACAGCTCGTACCGCAAACTTGCGAACATGTGCCACAACCCGCCGATGCCCAAGGCCCTTATCTGGACGGAACCAATGTTCCTTGTACGGAAGAGGTGATACACCGTGTTGGGCGCATCCCAATTCCCTTCGTGCGTGAAATGGTGGTGCAACGTGTGGCCGAGCGTGCTCGCGAAGAGCAGGTCGAGCGGGTTGATGTCGTATTCTTCGAGCACGCGGCAACCTTCTGAACCTGCAAAATGGCGGGAGAGGATCTCGCGCACCATCATCATTGGGAAGATCTGATTCTGCGTGGCCCTCGCTTCTGAACCTATTTGATGACTTTCAGATGTCCGCGCTGGCGAGGTTTTTTAGCCACCCCATCGGCTGTTTTCTTGCCTTTACCTTGAATAATATGAGGCTGTGTGGGCTGTTTTTGTTTGCCAGATGATGTCGCCTTTGGCTGCTCTTGCTGTTGTTGAGCTACGAGGTCGGCCGTCACTTCCGGTGGCATACTGTCAGGCCACATCCTGCCCTGCATCGTTTGCGGGTCGAAAGCTGCCCAGAGCGCATCTAAGGGGATGTAGCAAGCGATACGACGTCCGCCAAACGATAGGTTGGCACTAATTCCTTCGGCCGTAACATCAATAGGACTCGGGAAGTTGAGATTAAGGATAAGACGTAGGGCAGGATTCTGTTCATGCTGGGCCGGAACGCGCACGTCTGCGCAACGCGTGTCTAGGCAAAGCATAACGTCACCCTCTGCAAGCAATTGCAACACGACAGCTTCTTTGCTAGGGGGAGATGCGTTCATAAGCCTCTTCTTCAAACTGCTTGGAGCTATTTAAAACCCTGCCAACGATGCAGCGCAGGGTCGTGGTTGGCATCGACCACTTGATTGGCCTGTGTATCGACCGGTGGTGTCACATGGACCAGACGGTTCTCGGAATAGACTGTCCCGTCAACGAGTAGGGGTTTGCCGCGATCGAGAACGTCCTCTGTATCCACTTTGTTTTGTAGCAACATCAATCCTTCCAACACCGCCTCAGGGCGTGGTGGGCAACCAGCGATGTAGACGTCTACCGGAATAACGCGGTCGATACCTTGCACTGTGGCATAGTTGCGGTAGAAACCGCCGGATGCTGCACAGGCGCCAAAAGCGATAACCCATTTCGGTTCACACATCTGGTCATAGACGCGTTTGAGAATTGGGGCAATTTTATGGTTAATGGTGCCAACCACCATTAATAGGTCTGATTGCCGTGGTGAGAAACGTGGAAATTCTGCACCAAAGCGAGCCACGTCGTAGTGCGATCCCCAGGTAGCCATAAATTCCATGCCACAACAAGCCGTCACAAAAGGGAACGGAAAGAAAGAGTATTTACGTCCCCAATTGATAATTTTGTTGAGTTTCGAGGTGATCAGGCCCTCCCCGAAAATTGTTTCCAATCCCATTCTGGGCTCCTCCATAACGCCTACCGCTATAGCGCTTTTTGTAGGTGAGGTGGTGTACAATTACTGCTGTCTGACTGATACAACCATTGTAAATAACTAGACGTCGTATAGCAAGCCTCAGTACTTATTGCCGGCCTGGCTTTCTATCAAAATGTCTGGTTTTTGCCTCCGCCACTTAGAAGCGAGGTGTCTCTCCAAATACTGTAATGCGAATGGTCTCTGTTACGTTCTCAACGGTGATATCGACCGTGACATGCCCCGCGGTTCGAGCTCGAAACGTTGTGCTTGCTTTGCCATTATGGGTGAGAACTGTCGGTGGGTCAAGGCTGGCGACTGCGGCCCAGGACTGGGGCAAGTGAAACGATACAGGTATGTCGTCGATTGGCACGCCGCTGACGTCAGTGACATGGACGCTCAGGGCAAGGGGTTGGAAGCGGCCAATCTGTGACGCTGAAGGGATGGTGATACGATATCTCGACGGTTTTGTCGGCCCTAAGGTTTTGGGTCGGCAGCCATTTGAGATGAGCGCGTAGCAAATTACCCCTGCGCAGAGATAGTAAATTAAGTTACGTGTTGGTATCATATTGAAGGCCGTGCAAAATGGTCTGTGGATGCTGGCTATCCATATGATGAATATGTTACCGTAGCTGTGGCTTGCGATCAATATAATTTACGTAATACTTGTGGCGATTTCACGGACGGGTGCTTGACCTCCGTCAAAGCCCCCTATGGCAAGAAGGGGGTTGACGGCGTGAGTTCAAGGTGTTCCATAAGGAGGAAGGAAACATGTCCTTACCAAGCGCAACGGAAAGCGTCAAGTCTGATCTGGCCCATCTCATTCACCCGCTCTATCATCCCGTGGATCATCAGAATGCCAGAATTTGGGCGGAAGGGTCTGGCGTGATGATGAAAGACCTCAATGGCAATGAGGTGATCGATGGGTTGAGTGGCCTGTGGAATGTGAATGTTGGGCATGGCCGCCGGGAACTCGCAGAAGCGGCCATGCAGCAGATGAGCACCTTGGCCTACTGTTCAAGTTATACCGGCTCATCCAATTTGCCGGCAATTGAGTTGGCCGAGCGCCTTAGCGCACTGGTTTATCCATCGATTAATACGTTTTTCTTTACTAGTGGCGGAGCAGAGTCGACCGAAAGTTCGATCAAAACCGCACGGTTTTACTGGAAAACCGAAGGCAAACCGGAGAAAGTCAAAATTATATCCCGTGAGCATGCCTATCACGGGTTAACGTTGGCTGCTATGAGTGCTACCGGTATGCAGGCGTATTGGTCCATGTTTGAGCCACGGGTGCCAAATTTTTCGCATATTCCGTCTCCCTACCCCTATCGCTTTGAGGGGGGGAGCACGACTATAAGCCAAGGTGTGGCCGCGGCTAATTTGCTTGAAGATGCGATTCTCAGTGAGAGGCCGGAAACGGTTGCCGGTTTTATTGCCGAACCCGTCCAGGGTGCTGGTGGGGTTATCGTGCCGCAGGATGACTATTTTCCCCGTATACGGGAGATTTGCGATAAGTATGATGTGTTGCTGATCAGTGACGAGGTAATTACCGGTTTTGGGCGGACAGGCACCTGGTTTGGCCTGGAGCATTGGGGTGTCGAGCCGGATATTATGCAATTTGCCAAGGGCATTACCAGCGGTTATATACCGCTTGGCGGCATTGGGGTTTCGGATACCATTAAACGTGCCATTAATACGACGCCACCGGATAAACGTTGGATGCATGCCTTTACCTATTCCGGACATCCAACGTGTTGCGCGGTTGCTTTGGCGAATATCCGGATTATTCACGCAGAGGGATTGGTCGAGCGGGCAGCGGAGATGGGCAATCGGCTGCTAGAGAAGCTGCATACGCTAGAAACATCCGAGCATGTGGGCAATGTGCGAGGGCTTGGGCTGATGGCGGGCGTGGAGCTTGTGAAGGATAAAGCCACCAAGCAGTCTTTCCCTGCCTCTGACAAGGTCGGTCCTCGTCTACACCAAGAGATGGTGCAACGCGGGTTGTACACGCGAGTAAGTGGCGATACGATTTGCTTGGCGCCGCCCTTGATCTCGACCGCAGACCAAATAGACCGCATTGTCGATATTGTTCGCGATTCGATCTCTGCTGTGCTGTAGGCGCCCTTGATTGGCGCTGTATCGTCTGCAGGCTATTGTACGTCGACTTCGGTTACCCGGAAGGTAAAGGGATATTGCGTGACATCTGCACCAATGCGTAAGGCCAAGATAAAACGGAATTCTTGCCCTGTATAACGTGTGCCTGTGGTCGGCGTGTTGCCGGAGGGCGGGAGAAGGGCGCGTGGTGCCGAAGACAGGGTTGCACCTTCTCCGGCGGTGCGTGAAACGGCAAATGGGTTATAGGTTTGATGGCTGCCGGGGTGGACGCGAATCCGTAATGTCTTGCCAGTCGATATGCGTGTATGATTTGCAGCCCACTCATGCGGACGCAAAAACCATTGTATGCCAGTCTCTGTCGCTTGCCTGCGGCGACCGAACGGATCGATATAGTGAGTCTGTTCCCATACAATGTCAACGGGATGCAGGCTTTTGTTCATGATGGAAAGCCGCATAATACCCGTTGTCGGTTCAGGTAGGAGCTGGATACGTACCTGATCGTTTTCCATCCCTTCCGCGCCGCCGGCAGGTGAGATCATTGTGTAGTGGTACTGGAAGTGGTAGGCTGCGCCGCAGCCGCTCAGGCTGAATAGTACGAGCAGACACCAGATCAGGTATGTACGAGACATAAGTCTCCTGACTCAGAAGGGCCGGCAAACGCTGAACTTAACCCTGGCCTAGTTCTTTGCGGACGATTTTGACCCCAGCTGCCAGAGCATGTAGTTTTCCTACTGCCATGTTGCGCGGGCTCCAGCCGAAACCACAATCGGGGTTGACATAGACCTTCTCTGCGTCGGCGTAGCGCAGCACCGTGCGTAAGCGCTCCGCCACGTCTTCCGGACTTTCCGGATGGAATGATTTGACGTCAATAATGCCGGCGCCAAGCTCACGGCCGTCGTTCCATTCCCTCCACTTCTCGATTTCCGCCATTTCCCGGCTGGCGTACTCCAGGACAAATTGATCGGCCCGAGCTTCCAAGGCACCAGGGAAGTAGTTGCTGTAACAGCGTTTGAAGCGTGCCCGACCAAAGCGGTTACCAAAGCAGATGTGAAACGCCAGCTTTGCCTCAACCCCTTCTGTTGCCAGATTAAACAGACGTGCCATTTCAGCACCGGAGATATTGTCACGTGCCGGTTCATCAAGTTGAATAAACCGTGCGCCAGCGTCAACCAGCCCCTTCAGTTCCGTGTTAATGACGTGGGCGAATTCTTCCGCGATCTCCACAACGCTCTGGTAGATGTTGTTAGGGTGGATGCGCGAACCAAAGGTTAGTGGCCCTGCACAGGTTACTTTGGTCGCCTTTTGGGTATGCGCAATCAGATATTCAAACTCTTGTACGATGCCGAGTCCTTCAGGCGCCTGAATTTTGCCTGTGGCTTCATAGCGTGTCTGTTGATCGTATCCCCAAGGGCCGGCCAGCCGAGCCGTGGGGCGGGCGCGAATGCCGTCGATAATACGGTAGTAGCCGTCGACATACCCATCCAGACGGCGTGCTTCGCCATCCGTGATGATGTCAATACCGGCGCGTTCCTGATCCAGGATGGCAATATCCA
Organism: bacterium; assembly: GCA_027294925.1. The sequence goes on along the minus strand of JAPULM010000251.1, from coordinate 7,793 downwards.
CCGCGTCATTGAGCAGCTCTTCCAGATCATACGGCCCCCATTTGTCGGTGTCGTAGAGGTCTTTACAGGTGTGCCACCAGCCAGGCTTGGCGTGTGAGCCGACGACCGTTGTAGGAAGAAGGGGTAGATCACTCATACATGGCTCTCCTTGCCGACATAACGCAAGAGGCCGCCTGCCAGCAGAATCTGGCGTTGGCGGGACGAGATTTCAATCGACGTCTCAATTGTCGTTTGGTTGGTGAGGTTGTGCACCGGTATACGTGTGGCGCCTTCAAGTAAAAGGTGCCGTAGATTACGAATTTCTAGCTGATGCTCGGGCTCTATAGCATCATAATCGTCTTCATTCATAAAAATGAGTGGGAGGACAGCGTAATTTATCAGATTGTCGCGATGAATACGGGCAAATGACTTGGCCAGAATCATTTTGATGCCGTAATACATGGGACATAAGGCTGCATGTTCACGCGAGCTGCCTTGGCCGTAATTGTGAGCCGCAACGAGGAAACCGCCGCCTTTTGCTTTAACCCGCTCGACGAAAGTCGGATCAGCGTAGCGGAACAGATACTCGGCAATGGCCGGCACGTTTGAGCGTAACGGCAAAACTTGCGGGCCAGCCGGTAGGATGTGGTCGGTGGAGATGTCGTCGCCAAGTTTTAACAGAATTTCACCACTTAGGACGTCTTCCAGTTCCTCTCGTGTTGGCAAGGGTTTAATGTTCGGTCCACGTCGAATCTCAACCATATCCGGATTCTCAGCCGGTGGCAAAATACCGCTGTCATCGATTAGAAATTTAACCGGAAGACGGATATGACGGGTGGTAAACTCTCGCGGGTCAGCAATTTCGCCAGCTATTGCCGCTGCCGCACAAGCTGCCGGGCTAGCTAGATAGACGCGGTTATTGAGATCACCGGAACGCCCCGGAAAATTGCGGTTAAATGAACGCAGCGATACTGCGTCGAACGCCGGCACTTGTCCCATGCCGGCGCATGGCCCGCAGGCCGATTCCAGAATACGCGCCCCGGCAGCAATCAAATCGGCCAAGGCGCCATTGCGGGCGATCATTTGCAGGACTTGACGTGATCCCGGACTTACCACCAGACTGACGCGTGGATGTGCATGATGTCCCTTCAGCATCGCTGCAACGGTCATCAGATCGTGATAGGACGAGTTGGTGCAACTGCCGATGGCTACCTGATTGACCGGTGTCCCTTTCACCTCGCTAATCGGACAGATGTTGTCTGGACTATGCGGCTGGGCAATTAAAGGCTCCAGGGCATCAACATCAATGTGCATGTGCTCGTCGTAGGTGGCGTCGGCATCTGGCGTTTGCGCTGAGTATGCCTCGGCGCGTTGCTGGCGTTTGAGGTAAGCCAAGGTACGGTCGTCAGTCGGGAAAATCGAGGTCGTGGCTCCAAGTTCCGCACCCATGTTAGTGATGGTTGCCCGTTCCGGTACGTCAAGATGCGCAACCCCGGAGCCATAATATTCGAGAATACGGCCGACACCGCCTTTCGCCGTCAAACGACGCAAGACCTCAAAAATAATGTCTTTGGCCGTTACACCGGGCTGCAGACGTCCGTGTAGCTTAACGCCAACGACCTTTGGCATACGTAAATAGTAGGGGCTACCGGCCATGGCGATTGCCACGTCCAGACCACCTGCTCCGATGGCGAGTACCCCGATGCCGCCGCAAGTGGGGGTGTGACTGTCGGTGCCGAGTAAGGTTGTGCCTGGAATTGCAAAGCGTTCTAGATGCACTTGATGACAGATTCCGTTGCCTGGCCGAGAATAATAAAGGCCGTATTTTGCTGCCACATCCTGCAAGTACAGATGGTCGTCGGCATTGCGAAAATCGCCTTGCAACATGTTGTGATCGACGTAGCTCACTGACAACTGAGTACGTACGCGAGGCACGCCAATGGCCTCGAACTGTAAGTACGAAAGGGTGCCGGTAGCATCCTGTGACAGGGTCTGATCAATACGTAGTGCGATTTCTTCGCCTGGGGTCATATCGCCACTGAGTAGATGAGAGGCGATAAGTTTACGCGTGAGATTCATCAACCGTTAGCCTCAAACTAGGGTTTTCCTTCTATATACCACTGCGGTACTAGAATGGCGCCTTCCATAATACGGCGCGCAGTTCGTTGCGTGGTCACGCTTTCAGCGTACCACTCGCCTTCACGCTGGCCAACGTTGGCCCCGATCTCCATGACGCCGGCTGGGTGCCCGATACGCAGGCATTCCGGTGTGGATGCTGTACAAACCTCGTGTACCACCGTTCCCTTAACCGCCGCCGCTACTGCAGTACACATCGATGAGGTGCCTGGAAATGTGCGGTGCGTATTGCCCATGGAAATGGCGCGTGCCAGCAGATCCATCTGTTCTACTGTCAGCATAGCGCCGCTACTATTCTGATATGGGGCTGGCGGCGCTACCATGGCGATTTTTGGAATGGCTTTAACATTGTCGTGGGCCTGCTCAAGCGTCTCTGCCAAACCTAGCAATACTGCGCCATGGCAACGAATTTCCTCAAGTGTTTCCTGTAAGGGACGATCGCTATCCAAATCCGGGGCGAGTCGGGTGGCGTCTGTTCCCAATGCATCGGCACGAACGTACACCATGGGTATGGCGGCATCGACAATCGAGATGATGACCTGGCGTCCATCCGTTAACCTAATAGGTTGACGTGTTGCGCCGGTTGGCAAAAGCTTGCCGCCCAACGAACCGCCTGGAGCCAGGTATTCCAGAGCAATACGGGCGCCTGGTACTGGTACGCCAGCAATACGAAAATCGCCTTCGACCGCCGCTATACCGTCGTGTACGGGCACATGCGCAATGTAACGTTTGCCTGTGTTGGTGGCTAGAACGTGTACCCGGGTGAGCGGCTCGACTGCCGGTATAAGGCCTTCATCAATGGCAAAAGGGCCAACTGCAGCAGAGATGTTGCCACAGGTCCCACTCCAGTCGATAAATGGCCGATGTACATCAACCTGTCCGAAGTTGAACGTTACATCGCTGTCGGGCTCGCTGCTCTGCCCAATAATTGCCGCCTTACTCAGAGAGGAAATGCCGCCGCCAAGGCCATCGATTTGTCGCCCGTCTGGATCAGGACTGCCAAGCGCCGCCAGGATGATACGCTCACGTGTTGCATGATCATAGGGTGCTAGAACATCTTCTCGAAATAACACCGCCCGGCTCGTTCCACCCCGTACAAAAACCGCCGTAATTTTTTGCTGCATAACGCTGCCTCACTCCGTCCTCTCACGTACCAAGCTTCCGTCCGCGATGCCCCACGTACTGTGCCCGTGGCCGAATCAGCCGGTTGTTAGCATGTTGCTCTAGAATGTGCGCCGACCAACCGACGATACGAGCGCTGGCTACCACATTGGTAAAAACGTTGAGGGGAAAGCCTAAATGGTGCAGGACGGGTGCAGCGAAGTAATCAACGTTCGGGATAATGCCCTTTGTCTCCTGCATACGCTGTTCGGCGCCGGCGGCAATATCAAACCATTTGGTTTCCCCCTTAACCTCACCAAGTTTTTTGGCCATGCCGCGCAGTATCGCGGCTCGCGGATCACCGGCTCGGTAAACACGGTGCCCAAAGCCGGACAACTTGCGTTTGGTGGCCAAGGCGTCATCGACAAAAGCCGCTGCTCGGGCAGGATCGCCGATCTCAATGAACATTTCCATGGCGCCGTCAATCGCACCGCCATGCAACGGGCCTTTAATAGCACCGATACCGGCGACGACCGAAGAGTAAAAATCAGATTCCGTACCCGCAACCACCCGACAGGCAAAGGTCGAGGCGTTAGTTTCGTGTTCGGCATACAAAATCATGGTGGTGTCAAAGGTGCGTACGGTTGTCTCGTCCGGCGTTTCGCCGGTAAGCATGTAACAGTAGTTGGCCGTATGACCTAGAGCGGCATTCGGCGCAATAGGGTCTTGCCCTTTTTGTAAGCGTGCCTGTGCCGCTACCATGGTTGGTATCTGAGCGGTGAGCGCCTTGGCTTTACGCAGGTTGTCCGTTGCGCTGATGTCGTTGGCCTTGGCGTCCAAGGCCCCAAGCAGTGAGACCGCGGTACGGAGGCCGGCCATTGGATGTGTCGAGGTGGGTATGGAATGCAGCAGGTCCATCACGGTTGACGGTAAGGCGCGTTGTCCCACTAGTTCGGCGTTGAAGGCTTGCAGTTCATCGGCGTTGGGCAGGCGGTCGTGCCAGATAAGATACGCGATTTGCTCAAACGTCAGGGTTTGAGCGATATCACGGATGTCGTAGCCACGGAAGGACAGCTCCGGAACAGAGCCGTCAATGTATGCGATGCTCGATTGGCAGGCTAAAACACCTTCGAGCCCCAAAATGACCTGATCGGATGTTTCACTCATGGCAACCCTCCATCTCTCCTTTACCCGGCCCAGCAAGGAATGTCTTATACATCCCCTAAGCTGTATGCACAGTGAAAAATTGAGCTGCAACGAAAGTACTGCGTAGCACAATTACCCTGCCAGTTTGGCGGGGGGAGACAGGTTGTTTTGAAATGCGATGCAACGCTTAAAACTGCTCAGGGACTTCTGCCCGATTATACGAGCCTATAGTGAGGCGATTCTTGCCGCTTTTTGTTGAGGTGTCAAGAGGAAAGGGGACGATAGTCTTGGTTGAGGCGATAGACAAAGGCGAGCAGTTCGGCTACCACTTGGTAAAGCGATGGTGGGATTTCTTGGTTGAGATCAAACTGCGAGAGGACCCGAACAAGATCAGCATCCTCTCGCATGGGTATGCCTTTCTCCCGAGCCAGAGCTATAATTTTGTCTGCCACATAGCCGTTGCCCTTAGCCGTGATTTTTGGGGCCTGGTCCCTTGCTGCATCGTATTTGAGGGCAATGGCTGTTCTGGGGGGACCTGCGGGCTTTGGCTTCATGCCTTAATATCCACTAATTGAGAGGGGTCCACCATGAGTACACGGGTCAACGAGTCATCGACATCCAGCACAACGGTCTCTTGCGCCCGACAGCTTATCTCTGCGTGGAAACCAAGGTTTTGTAGGCACACAGTCAGGACATCTGTCTGTTTCCGAATGAAATGGGCGACAGTCTCATCTTCTGTCTTAATCGTTGCCACTACCTGTTGCCCATGGACCATGGCGTCAATCCGTATGTTACCCAGGGCGCTAAAGTCGAGGAGAAAGACCAGCGTATAATCCTGCGTTTCCACTTGACTGTTTCCTTTTGACCTATTCTTGGCGCGGAAAAACAGTTTTGCCGTGTGTGAAGCAAGAAGCGCCGGGTGGGCGACTTGGAGCAACAGGAACTGATGCTCCTGCTGCGCAAACAGGTTGGCTAGTTGCTGGAATTCGATGTTCTGTATGGCTTGCTGTACCTGTTGACGCGCTGTGGTGGTAGCGGCCTGTTGAGAAGAAAGCTGATTGAGTCCCTGTGAGAGTTCCAACAGCTGACCTTTGAGATCTTGCATCAACACGGATTGTTTTGCCGGTGACGCCTCATTGACCAGGAGTTGCTGAACATGGGCTTCGTAATTGATGCCCGATTGATTGATTTGTGCTTTGAGCCCGTCTGCATCGGGCGGTGCTGTCGTCTTGGGTAACAGTATATTAAGCGTTGTTTCCAGGCGGCGGCGTAAGGTGACATCCGTTTGCTGTAGGATGGGGTTGTGGGCAAGATGTTTCTGTAAGGCGGTGAGCATATCGATGACTGGCTGCTTAGCGACCAGATAGGATTTGAGCTGGGCGGCGTTGAGTGTTCCAGTTTGTGTTGGATTCGTCTCATCGTGGTAGAGGGATAGGGGTTGACGACTACCAACAAGGGCAGCGCTGTCGGTAGGGTTCGGCACTGGCCCCTTAAGTACTTTTAGCATGAGGGCGGGTGACGCCTGTTCAATTCTGGCTAGAAATGATTGGCCTTTATCGAGGGGATGGTTGAGTTCCATCACAACATGCTGTCCAGCGAAATTGACTAGCGTTTTTCCCTCTGGGAGCGCTTGTAGCACAACGCCTTTGATGGTTTGCCCGACGGTGAATTGTTGTGAGAAGCTGTTGGTTTGGCCTACCGTTGTGGCTTGGCCGCGGACAACGGCGCCACTGAGCGGAGCAAAAGCCACGACATGACCTCAGTATAATAGAATAGAACGTCTAAATCTGTGCAAGCATAGAACCGGTTGGTAATATTATAAAAATGATAACATGCTTGTCGGCTAGAGGGCGACAAATACTTAGGATCGAAAGTCATCCGCACTGCTCACGAGTTTGCTGCCTGGTATATCCCCTGGGTGTATGTGCCCACATTGCGTTTGGCATTGTGTTTGGGCTGTTAACACAGATCTTCCTCACCGATGAAGACCAAAGCGGGCTGTTGCATTTTCTCCGAGGGCCACGTGCTGTGGTTGTCGGATAACGTTTGCATGGCTATCAACGAACCCAAGCCAGAGGGAAATCATGGCACACCCTCAGTTGTGCTCGACAGCCCTGCTGATCCCCAAAATACCTTCTGCGAAACGCCCTGTGAAGCAAAACGTCCCGGCGATTACCTATCGACCATAGCAATTGCCTCAATCTTGACCATAAAGTTGGCATGCGCCAGAGCTCACTGCCAACGAGGTCGTTGTGTTTGAGGTGCTCAAGCAGTTGCAGTCACGTGGGATACACCACGATGAGCTCTTGCGTTTTACTCTCCATGCGGTGACCGCTCGTTAACCGGCCATCGCTTTGATGTACATGTAGGGGTCTTCTTGTGCTAGGATGTCGAGCGGCATCTCTACCTCTTCGCGGCGCAGTTCCTGCCGGCCGGAGTGCTGTTTGTGGGGGTGGAGTGGGGTATATTCTTGCCATTATGCGGTTGCGATCGGGAGGTGAGCGCGATGTCAGTCTGGTCGATTTGGCAGCGGTGGTTCAGTACGAGAGATCAAGAAGAGACCGTACATGACGAAGAACGAAAGGTGCATGCTGGAGAGCACGACGAGGGGCAGCTGAGGGCTGAGTTGCGCCGTCTGGAGCACCAGCGGCGCACTATTGAGCAGCGTGGGTGTTTTTCGGATCGGGAATTGGAAGAGAAGGACCTTGAGATTGAAGGGCTCGATCGGCGCATTAGTGCGGTGAAGAAAGAGCAGTTTCGTCTGCGCGCCTACGGGAAATCAGGTGAACGGTGAATTTAGAGATGGAGCCGAGGAATGCGTGACGTGGGCGGGTGCAGCGGTCGCGTAGATTGCCAGGAACAAGCATAGGTATAGCGAGCTATCAAGCATCTATGAGACGGTAATACCCTAAGAATTGCCGAGAGATTTAGGTACGCGATGGGTCATGGATCAAGGCACCATTCCTGGTGGACACGGGTGCCGAACGCGAAGGAGTCCGGAGAATGATTCTAGGTCGAAGATACTGTCGGTACATCCTGGGAAGCAAGCCAGACAACCGGGAAAACCGCGATGAGCGGGGAGCACATCATACACGCAATTGTCTATGACCTCTTTCGTAAGGATGGGTCAAATTAGACAAAGGTACACAAACCGCCATAGTAATCGGGAAACCATGGTATTATCAATCAGTTGATGGTTTGCTTTGTACTCAGGTGGAGGCGTCACCCCATGTTGAAATAAACACGGTTCAAGGTCCGCTCTGCGCATGCCACTCGCATCGTGGCGTCACGCCCTCGGCCGCTGCACACCGCCCCCGTAGAAGCATCCAGCAGGCGGTGATTGGCGTCAGGATCGTCACAAAACGCGCAGGACCACGTAGTGGGGAATAGTCGTTAACATTGGCCATGACGCACCTCTTTGGCATACATAA